>CAIWWH010000115.1 GCA_903916385.1 uncultured Actinomycetes bacterium | reverse complement strand
GGGGAGTTTCCCAGTCTGGGCAACTTCCTTCACCAATTCATAAGGTGCTTGGAGCTCTTTTGCTGCAACGTACAGCTCGTCTTCACGCATGGAGGTCAGACGACGGATCTCCTGCGAGATCTTGCGCATATGGGTGGTTGCATTCGAAACATCACCGGTACCGGCTTCACCCTTCGAGCGGATCATTGCAGCGCCTTCGTTGATTCGACGCAGCGCCTCTCCCAGATTGGTCGCTCCGCAAACAAAGGGAACAGTGAAGTTCCACTTATCGATGTGATTTTCAAAATCAGCGGGCGTAAGGACTTCGGACTCATCGATGTAATCGACTCCGAGGGTCTGCAGAATCTGCGCCTCAACGAAGTGACCGATACGTGCCTTGGCCATGACTGGAATTGAGACTGCAGCTTGGATCTTTTCGATCATATCTGGGTCGGACATGCGCGCGACTCCGCCTTGTGCACGAATATCGGCAGGTACGCGCTCGAGAGCCATGACTGCCACCGCTCCGGCATCTTCAGCGATCTTCGCCTGTTCAACGTTAACGACATCCATGATGACGCCACCCTTGAGCATCTCGGCCATGCCGCGCTTAACTCGACCTGTACCGGTGACCTGCGAAGTGCTTTCAGACATTGCTTCTCCTTGTACTCGCTCAGACCCAATTGGGCTCTACCCCGTGGGGCAAGAGTTCTAGTCTACTTTGAAGTAGTAGGTGCTGGCGTACTAGAAATAGCGCGGACGAAGGTTGGCTTTTGATCGGTCAGTGCGATCCATACCTGCCCGGTATGGAAGAAGGCCGGCGAGCCATCTTTGAGGGTCCAAGTGGTTGGATCCGTCGCGCTCGCCCGATTCCAGAAGACTGGAATCTCTTGGCCATCGCGGAGCAGGTAGCCAGTTCCAGAACCGATTGTGTTACTGAAAGGCGTATAACTCCCGTTGTGATCGTGATAGATCGAGGGGGTAATAGAGACCTGTTGGATCAGGAAAGTCGGCGAACCAAGGCGTACGCCGTCAGCGGCGAGATCGGGAGAACCGTTGTAAACCATGAGCCATTTACCGGCGCTGGCCGACCAGACAGCTTTGTACTTTGATGCGGGCCACTTAATCTCTGCGCTCTTTATGGAAACCCCGCCAGGAGGGAGGGGACCAAATTTCCATCCGACGGACTTTGCCGTGACAATCTTGCGACCTTCGACCTGAATTGATTTCTTAAGTAGCGCCTTCGGATTTAAGACCATATCTGTGGGAGAGCTACGAGCAGGGTCTCTCGAGAAGATTGAAGCGGGTTCTGTATCTGCGCCAATATCTTCAATATTTGAGGCACGTAATACTGGAAGGAAGAGAGTTTGCGCACCGCTGTAAGCCATGCCAACGCGGCCATAGTTCGCCATCAGATCAATGTCGCTGATGCGAGCAGAGCGAATCGGTCCAATCTTCGCGGGAAGTTTGTTGCTAAATACAGCAGCCAGTCGCGTCAGCCCGCCCTCGACCTGCTCGATGTAGATCACATCGGCGCTGTCGAGTCCTATCTGCGGGTGGGCCGCAATCGTGTCATCAATCTTTACGAAGAGAACTGGCCCATTAATTCCCGGGAGTCCTGTCAAAACATTTGTCGGAACAGCGATATCGGTTTTGAAACCTCCAGAGCTAGAACCACAGCCTGCGAGTAGGAGTAGGGATCCGATTCCTAGTAGCGCTCCAAGTATTTTTACTTTTACATCTCTCAAAGTGAGTCCTCTTCAAATGAATAGATCCGTGGCAACTTCGCCTTTCCGGCGAGGTGAAAGAGTCGGTAGATGCGACGAGAGCGCAGTTTGGAAACGGAGCGAACTGCCTCTAGGTGAATTGAAATGGCAAGGGTGATCTTCTCTGTCAGAGCCGTCAGCTCATCGAGTAAACGTACCGAGATCGTTAACTCCCCGCTTCGAGCGGATTCCCGAAGAAATTTGAGAGATTCCGAGAGAGAGCGTTCGGCATCGTTACGATCGACGATCGGCTCTTCTCGACTGACGTAGGCAGATTGCATCAAGATAAAATCCGTCGCCGGATCAAGATCGGTCTGATGGGAAATTTCAAGAGCCAAGGCCGCTCTGCGCTGCAAAAGAGCATCGAGATGCTCCCATGAGGTTTCCACACGGTGATGTAACCGATCAAGGCGCGCCGCAGAGAAGGATAGGTACCACGTAAAGAGGAGTACCAAGAGCACGCCCGCAATAATTGTCACCGCTCTCTTCCCTTCTTCCAGCTGGCATTCTCTGATCCCACCGCGACTTTTCCGTGACCGGTCATCGCGACTTCGTAGACGCTCATTATCTGGGTTGCAACGCTCCCCCAGTCGAAACGAATCGCGGCGGCGACTCCATTCTCAGCAAGTTGTAGTAATCGAGGTCGATTGCCAAGTAGCTCGATGACCTTTCGCGCCAAATCCCCTGCATCTTCCGATTGAAAGGTAACTCCAGCGTCGCCTTTCGCGAGGAGATCGACGAAGGCCGGGATATTGCTCGCAAGCACGGGCGCTCCAGAGGCCATCGCTTCCGCCAGGATAATTCCGAATGATTCACCTCCGGTGTTGGGAGCGATGTAAAGATTTAGGCCGGAGAGAAATTCCACCTTCTCTTCTTCAGAGAGCCGGCCAAGAAACTTAACGTGCTTTGCAACTTGGGGATCGACTTTCGCGAGAACCTTTCCGGGCTCACCTGGCCCAGCAACGACAAGTTCAACATTGGGGATGGCCTTCACAATCTTTGGCAACGCCTCTAAGAGTAGAGGCAGACCTTTGCGATTCTCTTCAAAACGCCCGAGGAATCCGATACGAGCGGCTGTCGGAGAACTACCTGCTCCCTTGTGCTTGGCATCTCTGAAGCGAGTGGTGTCGATTCCATTGGGAATCACGACCGCTTCGGTGCCATACAGATTATTGAGAGTTGCTTGCGCCATCTCGCTCACCGCTATGCGGGCGCTCAATTTTTCAATCATCGGTTCAATGAGTGGACCTACTGATGCGATGGCTCTCATCTTGGGAGTTGAGGCGTGGAAAGTTCCGACCATGGCTCCCTCGGCTGCCCAACAAGCTAGAAGTGAGATAGATGGAATTCCGGGTTCGTGCATGTGCAATAGATCGAACTCCCCTTGCACGATCCACTGTCGGACGCGCGAAGCGGCAATTGGACCAAAGAGAACCCGTGCGACAGAACCATTAAAGGGAATTGGTACGGGACGTCCTGCGCTCACCAGCCAAGGATCGGTTATCGATTCTTCATCACTCACTGGAGCGATGACAGAGACATAGTGTCCTTGCGCGATGAAATGTTCTGCCAACTCCCGTACATGGATCTGCACCCCACCCGGGATATCCCATCCATAAGGACAGACCATTCCAATTCGCAGTGGTCTATCGATCATGCGCGCTCCTGGAAGTCGCCGTCTATCCAGATTCGCTGCAGCATGTGCCAATCCATTGTATGAATGGCGAGATGATGCTCTAGTCGTGATGCCGACTCTTGGATCATCACAGCCACTTTCTCCGCGGTCTTGCCGGCACTTGGAATTTCAATGGCGGGCTCAAAGGTAATTTCGATTCCAGATTCGAGGTAGCGAACAAAGGCAGTGAGCAGAGTTGCACCTGTTTGAATCGAGAGCACTGCAGGACCTGCAGGCATGCGAGCGGGATGGCCGAAGAAGCTAACGTCGACGCCGTTCTTTGAAAGGTCGCGATCTGCCACGAGGGCTATGAGTCGTCCCTGCCTCAACCGTTGAGACAGGACAGCAAGCGAGCGTGCGCTGGCATCTAATACCTCCATGCCCAGTGATTCGCGATAAGCAAGAAACTTCCGAAATAGTTTCTCTGGTTCAAGGTGTTCAGCCACCGTAACAATGGGGGCGCCGGTCTCACAGTAGTAGGCACCGGCGTGATCCCAGTTTCCGGCGTGTGGCAGAGAGACAATCGCACCCTTCCCCGCTGCAAGTGCATCTCGCAAGAGGTGATCATTGATCACAGTCGTTCGCGAAATTATCTCCTCACTCGACCAGAGAGGAAGTCGGAAGGTGTCACACCAGTAGCGGAGGTAGGAGCGCATTCCTTCCTGCACGGCGCGTTGCAATTCAGGTTCGGAAAATTCAGGACGCACCCGCAGATAGTTCGAGCGCAGTCGTTGCACGCCCGATGGATTGCGTTTTGTAATCTGGTCGGCGACCCAATCCATGAGGGCATACGCGCGCTTCTCTGGAAGATAGCCCAAGAGTTTCCATGCCAAGAAGTACGCAATGTAAGTCAACGACATTGTTATTGGCCGGCCGTGGCGCGATAAACGATCGCCAATCGCTCGCAGATCGTGTAGACGCTAGCGAGGGCTAAGAGCCACGCACCGACGGCCAGTATGTAGGGAACTCCCAGACCTGCAAAACCAAGCGCAACGAAGATGATGATGAGTCGATCTGTCCGCTCAGCGAGTCCACCGTTACATTCAATCCCGAGGCCCTCTGCTCGCGCCTTAATGTAAGAAACCAATCCACCCGCGACGAGGGCGACGAAGAGGACTGGAACTAGACGATCGTTCGTTTTCATCAAGAAATATGCGACCGACCCGAGTACTGCGGCATCCGAAATTCGGTCCAATGTGGAATCCAGGAGTGCTCCCCATTTAGATCCTCCGGAGTCAGTCATTCGCGCCAAAGTTCCATCTAGGAGGTCGAAGAGAATAAAGAAGAGGGTGACGATCATTCCCCAGAAATAAATTCCGTGACTCAAGAAAGCAATTGCGCTGACGCTTGATCCCAATCCGCCGACTGCTGAGACCTCATTGGCGGTCACACCGTGTTTCATCAAGGAGCGGCAGAGCGGGGTCACCACGCGCACCATCGGGGCTTTGATCGAGGCCGAAATCACGATTACATCGTAGGCTCGGATACTGTGCCGAACCTAATTAATTCGCAAAAAATCGCGCTCATCGGGTCAAAAAGCGCAGAATTGGCTGCAGCGTTAGCCATCGAGAGCAGCGAACTAGAGTTTTCGGATATTGCTCTCTTTCTCGTCAGCGCCAAAGAGGGAATCGTTTCAGCCGATTTAGCGAAGTGGCGTACCGCCCGCGAGCTCTATATCCCTTCACTTGTCGTCATCTGCGATCTCCTCACGAGCGAGATCGACTTTGAAGATATGACCGCCATAGCCGGAAAGATGTTAGATCCTGTCGCCAATCCTTACCTGGTCTTGCATAGCGATGAAGGCGCACCTGCTGCTCTTATCGACCTGGAATCTTTAGAGATCTCTGACTATTCAACGGGGAGCAAAGTTATGCGCCCGGCCGAACCAGAGCATGTTGAATTGGTCGCCGAGTTCCGCACCGAATATCTGGAAGATTTAGAAGATGCCGGTGAAGATGCCTTCGCAGCGGGTCTGCTCTTTCCGGCGCTCCCCTGGGTTGAAGGAACGCGTATCGGAATTGATCAGATACTCGAATATTTAAAGAAGATCCCAGTTTCTAGCTAAGACTTCACGAGTTTGTTGCAACATCTGCGGTAGAACTTTTGTCTGGCCGATGACGGGCATGAAGTTGGCGTCACCACTCCATCGGGGCACAACATGTTGGTGGATATGCTCGGCGATTCCTGCTCCCGAGATAGCTCCTTGATTCATCCCAAGATTAAAGCCTCTGGGTTCTTCTACCTTGCGGAGAACTTTCATCGCATGCGCAGTAAGTTCGAATATCTCATTGCGCTCTTCGTCTGTCAGGTCTGTCAGGTCAGCAACGTGCCGATAGGTGCAGATAAGTAGATGCCCAGAGTTGTAGGGATAGAGATTCATCACGACATAGGCGGTGGTGCCACGCGCGACGATCAGACCTTCAGCATCATCGAGTGTTGGCACGCGACAAAATGGACAGGGCACATCATTTGTCGGGAGTGGTCGATTCTCTCCCGACAAGTATGCGATGCGATGGGGTGCCCACAAACGATCTAAATTATCTGGCGTTCCCGCCGCTCCCGATAGATCGTTATCCATGATTGTTAAATCTGGGTGCGATTAGCCACAGCCGCCGTAATCTCCGCTATCGCATCAGCGATGGAGATGCCGTTCTTCTGCTCTCCATTGCGGTAGCGGAAAGAGACGGCACCATTCATCTGATCCTCTTCGCCAGCAATCATCATGAATGGGATCTTCTCGAGTTGCGCATTGCGCACCTTCTTCTGCATGCGATCATCAGAGCTGTCCACATCGACCCGGATTCCTGCCTTGCGCATCGTCGCTGCAATCTCTTGCAGATAGGGAAGGAAGGCCTCGGCAACCGGGATTCCGCGGACCTGAACGGGAGCTAACCACGGAGGGAATGCCCCGGCATAATGCTCGGTGAGAACTCCAAAGAATCGCTCGATCGAACCGAAGAGTGCGCGATGGATCATCACCGGTTGCTGACGGGTGCCATCTGACGCTTGATACTCCAACTCAAAGCGCTGCGGAAGTTGAAAGTCCACTTGGATCGTAGACATCTGCCACGTGCGTCCGATGGCATCCTTTGCTTGTACAGATATCTTTGGGCCATAGAAGGCTGCGCCTTCTGGATCCAATACGAGTTCTAAGTTCTGGCGCTGCGCGGATTGACGGAGGGCCTCCGTTGCTTCTTCCCAGGCCTCATCAGAGCCGACCGACTTCGCGGGGTTACGAGTCGAGAGCTCCAGGTAGAAATCATTGAGTCCGTAATCGCGAAGCAGATTGAGAACGAAGGTTAGAAGAGAATCCAACTCCCCCATCATCTGATCACGGGTGCAGTAAATGTGCGCATCATCTTGGGTGAAACCGCGTGCACGAGTCAACCCGTGAATAACTCCAGACTTTTCGTAACGGTAGACAGTTCCAAATTCGAAGAGACGTAGTGGGAGCTCGCGATAGGAGCGACTATTTGACCGATAAATCAAACTATGGAAGGGGCAGTTCATTGGCTTCATGTAGTACTTCTGCCCTTGACGCTTTACCGTTCCATCGGCATGCAACTCTTCATCCATCACCATCGGCGGATACATACCTTCGGAGTACCAATCGAGGTGTCCTGAAGTTTCAAAGAGCGTGGACTTGGTTAAATGGGGAGAGTAGACAAACTGGTAACCCTCTTCTTCGTGGCGACGCCTTGAGTAGTCCTCCATGGCTCGGCGTACGATGCCACCCTTCGGATGAAAGACCGCTAACCCAGAACCGATCTCCTCTGGAAACGAAAATAGATCAAGCTCTGCACCCAAACGACGGTGATCGCGCTTTTCAGCTTCGACCAAGAGTGCAAGATAAGCATCGAGCTCCTCTTGCGAAGGCCAAGCAGTTCCGTAAATTCTCTGTAGCATCGGATTCTTTTCAGAACCCCGCCAATATGCTCCCGCCGATCGCATTAATTTGAAAGCTGGAATCAATTTCGTTGATGGCAGGTGTGGTCCTCGACAGAGATCCTTCCAAACCGGTGCACCGTCACGGCCCAGGTTGTCGTAGATCGTTAACTCTTTGCCGCCTACCTCAACGGATGATTCATCATCGCCACCCTTGATTCCAACAAGTTCCTTCTTGTAGGGCTCAGATTGCAACTCCGCTAACGCCTCGGCTTCTGTGACCACCCGCCGCCGAAAACGCTGACCCGACTTCACGATCTTGCGCATCGCGCTCTCTAATTTTTCAAGATCTTCAGGGGTGAAGGGCCTTTCGGGATCGAAGTCATAGTAGAAGCCATCCTTAATCGGAGGACCGATTCCGAGTTTGGTCTCTGGGAAGACTTCCTGGACTGCTTGGGCGAGGACGTGCGCGGTGGAGTGGCGCAAGACGGCGAGTCCTTCAGGAGAACTAATCTCGATCCCCTCGATCACATCACCATCAGAGAGTTCACTCCAAAGGTCACGGAGTTCTCCATTAATACGCGCTACGACAACGCTTGGTCGCTCTGCAAAGAGGTGTGTCGGGCGTTGATCTGCCTCGATCTGCAGGGAGGCGCCATCGACTGTGACGGTAATCTGGGAGCTCATTGGGTCAGCCTACCGAATTGGCCACGACAGCAGCCCACAGGTCGGCGTATATCAGTTCACACTCCGGGCCAACGAGAAGGTCGCGCTCTCCTAGTCGTTCGACCGGCTTTGCGATACGAAGGCTCGAAAGGGCGATCATCGATTCAATTGCATCTAACTCGGCTGCCTTGACGACCCGCTCCTTAGCAATCCCTAACTCAAGCGCCAAGGCCCGCATCACGCCGGGTAATACTCCAGCCTCAAGAGGTGGAGTCACCCAATTTCCAGCAATTTTAAAGAGATAGTTACAGGTAGCGCCTTCACCAACGGCACCGTTCTCATCAATTAAGAGAACCTCATCAAATCCCTCGAAGCGAGCAGCGCGCAGTAGATCCGAATTCTCCCAGTAGGGAAATGCCTTTCTGCTCCCAATTCCCGCTCTATATTGATTAAGCAGAATACGGACTCTCATTGGTTTGCGATCCTCTTCGTATGAAGTGACCCCGAGAGAGAACTGGGTACCGAAGGAGAGTCGCAGCCGCGCCAAAGGGAAACGTGCAAGGTAGCTAATCGCCCGCAAAATTGAATCTCGAGGCGGAACCTCGATACCCAACTCCTTGGCCGAAGCTTCTGCGCGATCCATGTGCTCCGAAAAGAGTAAGGGTCTGTTCTCTTTCATCAGTAGGGTTTCAAAAATTCCTTCTCCGTACTGCCAACCCTCTTCGTCAATCCCACCAGCAATTCCAATGAGTCGGTTAGCTTTTAGCTCGGTCTCTCGCCACTCTTGATGGGGATCACTCGGCCAAGTTATGCCAGCCCCTGTGCCGAAGTAGAGGGTGCGCGACTTGCACCAGAAGGTCCTGATGGCAAGAGCAAGTAGCGCGTGACTCTCCTCGATCCATCCCACCACCCCGCAGTAGATCTCCCGCACGACAGGTTCGCAGCGACCAATAATCTCGAGCGAGGAGTGCTTTGGCGTTCCAGTAACTGAGCCGGGAGGTAGTAGCCCCTCCAGAATTTCGTTCCAAGAAATTTCTGGGCGAAGGAGCCCCCGTACATCAGAGACAAGATGGCGAATTCCGGGATGGTTCTCGCTACGAAGAAAATCTGCGACCCGCACCGTTCCAATTTCACAGACTCGACTCAAATCATTGCGCATCAGGTCAACGATCATGATGTTCTCGCTCTGATCCTTCTCGCCAAAAATATCTCGTGCGTTTAGGTTCTGCGAACCTTTGATGGGGCTGGTGAGAATTTCGCGATCAGTGCGGCGCAAGAAGAGTTCAGGAGTTGCAGATGCAATTTCTAGACCCGGAAGGCGAATGAAGGTCGCATAAGGTGACTTATTTCTCCGCAAGACTTCAGCGAAGAGCGCATCAAGAGAGGGACCCGCGAAAGGAGTAGAGAGGACCCGGCAAGCGTTGGATTGATAAACCGTTCCTTCAGCTATGTGGCTGCGCACCTCTTCAACGTAAGCGCAATAATTCTCACGCTGTAGCGAGCTCTTCCACATTGATTTCAGCGGAGTCCATGGGAGAGTTTCTGGAAAAGGTTGATTGCGCTGCACATTTGCAAAACGCGCAAAAGTTCGTAGTCCCTCAAAAGTGATCGCTACCGCCCAAAAACCGCCGTCCTGTACGCGGCTTACATCCTCGGTTACTTCGACCAAGTCGGTCGCGAGAATCCCATCCATCCAAAAGAATGGATCACCGATCTGCATATCTCTACCTTAGACCCAGCCTTTTGCGCTGACCCTTCTGGCTTCCTTTGCCACTTTCGCGACCCATAGGCTAGATTTAGCGCTTCGTGCTCAAAGCTCCACCTGGGCGGGAAAATGCGGACGTAGCGCAGTTGGTAGCGCGGAACCTTGCCAAGGTTCAGGTCGCCGGTTCGAACCCGGTCGTCCGCTCTAGTAGAACTTTTGCTGCAATTCCGGCAGGTCACGCGGAAAATATGGTCGGATGGCCGAGAGGCGAGGCTCAGGACTGCAAATCCTGCTACACGGGTTCAAATCCCGTTCCGACCTCCATTATTTAAAGCAAGCGCCGTTAAAGGTTGACCAGCGCATTTCCAGTATTAATCGACCACATGGTGACTGCCTCGAGATTCCATTGCTGCCAGGTCATCTGCAATCTCTGTCCCCAAGAAATTACTAGTGGGCCTTGGGGTGTGTACCCATTAACGACTACCCAGTGGTATGACGCGTTCGGGTTAGTAGTCCCCGCAAAATTCTGATCCTTGGACAAGTTCAATGACGCAATGACAGTTCGGATATTTGGATCAT
>CAIWWH010000114.1 GCA_903916385.1 uncultured Actinomycetes bacterium | reverse complement strand
TGGGAGGCGATCGACTTTGATCACGATGACGAGAAGATCAAGGCTATTGTCGATGCTGCTGCAGCGGTCGGCGTCGAGCGCTTCGTGCTAGATGACGGTTGGTTCAACCTCCGTCGCCACGATCAAGCAGGTCTAGGTGATTGGGTTGTCGATAAGAGCGTCTGGCCCAATGGCTTAGGGCCGATCATCAAGTACATCAATGACAAGGGAATGGAGTTTGGTCTTTGGTTTGAAGGAGAGATGATCAACCCAGATTCCGATCTCTACCGCGCGCACCCAGAATGGATCCTCCACGAAGCAGGCAGAACCCCACCTCTTTGGCGCCACCAACAAGTCTTAGATATCACCCATCCTGGCGCCTTCGAACATGTATTGGGTCAGGTGGATGCCATTCTGAGCGAATACAACATCGCTTACATTAAATGGGACCACAACCGAGTTCTGGTTGATGCAGGCCACTTAGGGCAGGCCGCGGTCCACAACCAAACCGCGGCGATCTATCGCCTCTTCGCGGAGCTCAAAAAGCGCCACCCTAAGCTCGAAATTGAAAGCTGCGCCTCGGGCGGCGCTCGCATCGACCTTGGAGTGATCAATTATGTCGATCGATTCTGGACCAGCGATAACAACGATGCCTTGGAACGTCAGACAATTCAGCGCTGGACCGGGATCGCCATCCCGCCAGAGTTGCTTGGCACTCACATCGGCCCTCGTCCCGGAAACCAAAATCGTAGAACTACTGAGATTAACTTCAGAGCAATTACCGCGCTCTTTGGCCATGCTGGCATCGAATGGGATATCACTCGCGCCACACCTGCGGAGTTAGAAGTAATTGCTAGCTGGATAGCGTTGTACAAGCGCAAGCGCGGACTGCTGCACTCGGGCAAGGCGATTCGCATGGATCATCCAGATCAGAACTCGTATGTATACGGGGTAGTTGCACAGGATAAATCAGAAGCGCTCTTTGCGATCGCCGCTCGTGACATGTCTGAATCAACTTTCCCCGCTGTAGCACTTATCCCTGGACTCGATCCGGATCGCATCTACCGGGTGATGGCTCTCTCGGATGCTGGTAACGGTCAGACGATGCAACGCGGATATCCAGAATGGATGCAGATTCTCAATGGCATAACCTTGAGTGGGGCAGAGTTAGCAAATATTGGGCTGCGTCCGCCAATACTGGCGCCTGAAAATGCAATCTTGATTCAGATCTCAAGCGCGCAGTAATTGGAGGGCTCTTCTAACCCTTTTATCCTTTAGTAGAACCGAGGGTTAAGCCTGCTACGAAGTGCCTACGCATCGCAAAGAAGACCAAGAGTGTAGGGATGAAGGCCATGCATGCACCAGCCGCCAAGAGGTTGTAGTCGGTGTTGAACTCGCCCTGCAAGTTAGAGAGAGCAGCAGTAATCGGCCGCTTATTACCTGTCTTGAGAAGGACGATAGCCCAGAAGAAGTCGTTGTAAATCCAAGTTGTCATCAACACGCCTAGCGAGGCAAGTGCAGGGCGGAGGAGGGGCAAGATGATGCGGAAGAAGTGATTCCACACATTTGCGCCATCGACGAGGGCAGACTCCGAAATCTCCTTTGGAATTGTGCGCAGGAAGTTGGTGAGCACGAAGGTGGCAAATCCAAGTTGAATCGCAACGTGTACCAGGATTAGACCCAGCTGAGTGTCGTACAGCACGCCGTTGCTGTTAATGAAGTGCGGTACATGGATTTTCAAGTAAATTCTAAAGAGCGGAATAAAGAGGAGCTGTGGTGGGAGCAAATTACCTGCGGTGAATAGCATCAGCATCGGAACACTAAATCTTGACTCGTACCGACTTAAAACGAAGGCGATCATGGATGCCAAGAAGAGAGTAAGTACGACCGCTGGGATTGCTACCTCAACAGAGTTGAAGAAGAAGAGCCACATTCGCGATTGGACGAAGGCGTGAATGTAATTGTCAAAAGTCAAATGATTTGGCCACGACATCACACCTTTCGTAACAACATCGGAGAATGGTCGGAATGATTGCAGGATCGTAAATGCAATCGGTAGAACCCAAATCAAGGAAAATACCGAGAGAACTCCAATCGCAACCCGCTGGCCGGTCTTGCTCTTATTACCGGTAACCATTTAGTCATTTCCTTTGCTGAAGTTTTGGTAGAGATAGACCATGATCGGTCCTAGGCAGATAATGAACAAGAGGGTTGCGTATGTGGCACCCCAGCCAATTCGAGTTCCTTCTCCTTGGATGTTGTCATAAACCAGGACACCGAGCGTTTGCAGACCATTGGTGCCACGGTTGAGAATGAAGACCAAGTCAAAGGCGCGGAGAGATTCAATGATCGTAACGACGACGATGATGACGTTAACAGGACGCAGTGAAGGAATGATCACCTTGCGGAAGGTATACCACTCGCTTGCACCATCAATTGCGGAGGCTTCACGCAGCGACGGGTCGACAGATTTCATACCTGCTAAGTAGAGCAACATGATGTAACCAATATGTCGCCACGAGGCGATGAAGAGCACCACCCAGATATTTTTGTGCGGGTCACCTAGCCACGAAACTGCAGTATCTGCGTTCGTATTTCCCAGAATTGAATTCAATACTCCATCCGTACGAAAGACGTTATCCCAGATAATTCCGGTAACGGCAAGGGAGATGACCAGCGGAAGATAGAAAGATGTTTGATAGAGCTGAGTACCCTTTAAATTCTTGTCGATGTAATACGCAAGGAGAATTCCAAGTGGAGATGCGACCAATGCGAAGACGAGGAGCCAGAGAATATTGTTACGAATAGCGACTGGAAGGTTTTCATCAAGGGTAAAGACTTGGCGATAGTTGGTGAATCCCACCCACTTAATATTTTTGAGCCCACCAATGCCATCCCAAAATGTGAAGGAGAGCAGGATTGTGCATACAGCCGGTACCCATACAAAGAGCACGTGCAAAATTGTGGGGAGTCCGACGAAGGCGCCGAGGGTTACGCGATCACTCCCGCTGAAATTATGGGAGCCCTTCTTCTTTTTCTTCTTGGCAGGTGCGGATGCCGCTTGCGGTTGATCTATCACGCTAGTCAATTATTTAATCCTTTTCCTAGTTCATTACTACTTCTCATGAAATGGGAATTTCCGCCGGCGAGATAACTCGCCAGCGGAACTCCCTTTTAGTACTGAACTTGTGTTGCTTAGGCTGGTGGTAGAGCAGCCCATTGTGCTGCGAGATCGTTTGCAATCGCCTTTGGATCTCCACCGGTGAGGTACTTCTGTAGTGCTGGGCCGAAGATCGGTCCTGCGAAGTCCGGACGTGAATCGCGGTCGAAGAACTGAGCGACGTGCTTGGTGCCTTGTACCAACTTCACCTGAGACTGGACGAATGGATCGCCAGGAACCGTTGCATACTTGTTAGCAAACAAGGTTGGTGAGATAGCTTGGATGATTCCTGAGTAATCGGTTCCACCGATGAACTCAAGAAGAGCATTGGTTGCAGGCATGTTGCTTGCAGCTGATGTTGATGCCAAGACGCCATCGATAGGTGCATCGATCGAATCTGTTCCATTTGCAGGATCAATGATTGGGAATGGAATCAGAGCTAGATCTGGGTAATCAGCCTTTGGATAGAGACCAGAGGTGAATGAGCCCATGATGATCATGGCAGCCTTCTTTTGGATAACGAGCTTTCCAGCATCCTGATCACCAAGATCTAGAGGGTGTGCGCTCATGTATGGGCGAAGAGCGGCCCAGTTAGCGAATACCTTCTGAACGCGTGGATCTGTCCACTTTGCGCGGCCAGCTGTTAGATCGATGTGGAACTTAAAGCCGTTGGTACGCATGTTCAGGATATCGAAGACACCCTGTGCTTCCCAACCACCCTTGTCAGCCTGTGCGATAGGTGTGTAACCCTTTGACTTGAAGACCTTACAAGCATTGATCAAGTCAGCAATTGTCTTGATGGAAGCTGGGTTAACTCCGGCCTTCTTCCAGACCGACTTGCGGTAGTGGATAGCCCATGGATACCAGTCGGTTGGCACGAGGTACTTCTTGCCATCAAGACCGGTTGCTCCGCCAGCGAAACCAGCTGTGAAGCTGCCGCCGATTACTTTCCAAACATCATCAATTGGGGTGAGAAGACCCTTTTGAGCGAAGAACTGCATACGGTAACCAGAGAACCAGTCAAAGGCGTTATCCGGAGTACCTTGCAAATATGAGTTGATGTTGTTCTGGAAGTTGTTGTGATCCACAACGTTAAGAGCAACGTTGATTCCCTTTGCCTTTGCAGCAGCTGTCCAAGCAGCGTCTTGCTCTGGGCCAGGGCCATTCGAATTGTTTGAACCGAAGCTGACGTTGAAGGTATCAGCACTGGCAGCAGAAGCTCCGAGTGTTGAAGCGCCTACGCCGCCAACGGTTAGCGCAGCGGCACCAGCAGCTGCACCCTTAAGTACGGAACGACGTGAAACTTCGTTCTCGGTAATGATCTCTTTCATGTTTTTCCTATTCTCTTCTACAGAAGTTATTGAAAAACGACCCCACCTGCACAGGGGAGACAAGGAGAACCTAACCCCGGGTCAAGGGTTTTACAAGGAATTTTTGATAACAAAGAGATAACTAAAGGGCTGGACGGCTCCATTCGCAGTCTTGCATAACGGACGCATAACTCTTAATAAGCAACGGCCTTAAATACTCCTGAAACGACCACTGCTCCGCTAGAGTCCCGCAACTCCGCCAAGACCATCCCAGTTCCAGCGGGGATATCCTGAGCGCAGACTCCGATATCGCGCGCCAATTCATGGGGTTGCAGAGTCAGGGAGATCTTGGTGCGGCAGTAGTTCGAGCCATTGCCCATGCGATTTGGATCTGCTGGACCATATTTTTTACCGCTGGCTGTCACTAAAGTTGAGATCGCGTCGAGTTTTTGAACTGAGTTGGTCTTGTTCTTCACATCAATAAGGATGTGACAAATGGCTCCCCTACAGGTCATTGGATCCTGCAAACCTAAAACGGTGAGTTGATAGATCTTGCTTGATCCATTGTCTTTATTTGCTTGCACATTATTCAATGCAACTTTAATTCCCGCTATAGCAAAGAGAAGAATAAAGATCCCAACAACAAGATTCCTGATGAGGTGACGCTGGATCGCATATTTGACTCTGCTAGTGATGCGTCGATCTTCTAACTTTAACCCTGGGGCAATAGTGTCATCGATAACTTCCCCACAACTCTTGCAATAGTACGCGTCGCGAGCGACTTGAGCATGGCACTTGGCGCAGAGCATATGTGGAAGTTTGGATCTGAACATTTTCAAAGTATTGCAGAGCCAGGTTAATTTTCAGAATCAGATTTGGAGCTCTGACTTGGCAGGGTAATCTCAATTCTCAAGCCTCCAAGCCGGCTCTTTGTCAGGTGAAGTGAGCCCCCGTATCGGTCGACCACGCTACTGATGATGCTCAGTCCCAAACCAGATCCCCCACCCTCAGCCGACCGCTGCTCTGTAAATCTCTTTAAAGCTTTCGCTTTCTCAGGGTATTCACTCAACCCGGGACCGCCATCTTCTATAACCAGTTTTCCCTTCTCACCGACTTGGCTTAACGAAACCAGCACTTTTGCCTCCTCGGGAGTGTGACGCCGGATGTTGGAGAAGATATTTGCAACAGCTCGGTCTATCAATTTCCGATCAGCGCTCACTAGAACTCTGGACTCCTGTGTAATTTTTACGGAGCGCGTTGGCTGAAGGGCTTCGAGAACTTCAACGTGGTCGCGCACGATGGGACCCAGATCTACCTCTTCGACCTGATCGCTCTCTCCCTCGCCGACCTCAGCCAAGAAGAGCAAGTCTTGAATAATCGATTCCATCCGAAATATTTGGGCGGCGGACTTCTCTAAGTAGTCCTTCTCCTTAACTGGGTCGGTTGTTGCGCGCGCCAGATCCACGTATCCCTTGATGACGGTGAGTGGGGTACGGAGTTCGTGTGATGCATCCCCCATGAACTTCTGCATTGCCCGTTTTTGTTCTTCTATTAAGCGACTAACTTGATTCAGCTTTCCGTCGCGACGAAATACGAGGAAAGCGACGAGACCTGCCAGCAGATCAATTGCAAGAATAAAGAGAATGAGGTCGCGGGTAAGGTTTTTGACATCCGTATTGATCGTGGCAGTTGATTCGACAAAGATTAACTCTTTGCCACCCACGATTTGAAATGTGCGAATTCGAAGATCCTTACCGTCATTGACCGGACCTTGCATTCCTCGTGTTCTCAGAAGCGCTGGGGGAGTCGACGAGATTGTTGGACCCGCCACGGTCAATACCGTCACCAAGCCGGTCTCGGTTCGATACTGCACCGTCACAGGAATTGCGGAGACTTGCGCCAAGTACTGGGCTACCGTCAACGGATCTTCTTTACTAACGCTTAAGGCTTTGACTTTGGAGTTGAGAGAGTCATCGATGGTTTGGATAAGACTGGAGTGATATCGATCGATTGCAAAGTAACCGATTGCCGAGGAGGCAACTGTTAAGAAGAAGAAGATCCAGAGGGTTACTCGAAGTACGAGCCTCATCCTCTCTCCACTATCTGAAAACCAACCTCTCGCACTGTTTTGATTCCTTCAAAACCATTTCGATGCAATTTCTTGCGTAAGTACGAGATGTAGGTTTCAACTACTGTGGAGTTATTTTCGAAATCGATCCCCCACACTGCATTGAGAAGCGCATCTTTTCGCACGACTTTGTTCTTTCGCTCAATTAAGTAGTGCAGCAAGTTATATTCGGTGGGAGAGAGTTCAACGATCTCTTCCTCGTGCTTCACGAGGTGCTGATCGACGTCGATCGAGACAGGTCCGCAACGCAAGATATTGGTTGGCTGTTGGGTTTGGGTGCGACGCAAGATCGCCTCTACGCGCAGTGCCAATTCTTCGATACTAAAGGGTTTGGTGACGTAGTCGTCAGCGCCAACTCGAAAACCTTGGTGGATGTCATCCTTCTCGCGGCGAGCGCTTAAGAGGAGTGCGGGGGTTGGGTCACCTGCCGCCCGGACCTTCTCCAAAAGCACTAGGCCATCAATCTTCGGCATATTGATATCGAGAACGTAAAGGTCAAACTTCCGCTTGCGGATATGAGCAAGGGCATCTAGCCCGTCGCTCGCGACGGTTACTTCATAGCCCTCTAGCTCAAGGACATCCCCAACCAATTCGCGCACGCCAGACTCATCGTCAACTACCAAAATCTGCGCCTTTTTCATGTTTGGTAAGCCTAACTATAAGGAGGTGACCCGCAAGAGCCTGACAAGAGTTTCACATGGATCTCACAAAGATGGGTCTGATAGTTAAGCCATGGGAACAACCCGCTCCCAGCGTTGAGTGCTAAACCCGCTCAACCTCAGCAGCATTGAAAAGGATACAAAATGAAGAAGAATCTTCGTAACAGAGTTATCGCAGGCACCGTTGGGGCCGCGCTCCTTCTTGGACCAACCGCAGCTTTCGCCGATACAACTCCAGCCCCAACTACTTCGGCCGCTCCTACGACCCCAGCACCTACCAAGACCAAGGCGAGCGCCGCTGACCTAGCCGCCTACAAGACAGCTCTTGCGGCCTACCGCGTAGCCCTTAAAGCTTGGCAGGATGCCCGCAAAAAGGCACAAGCAGATTACAAGGCCTCTCTCGTCGCCTACCGCGCCGCGATTAAGGCTAATCAGGCTTCACGTAAGCAGATCGAAGCGACCTTCAACAGCGCAGTTAGCGCTGCGAAGGCTGCTTATGACGCTGCCACAACTGGAACAGTTACAGCAGCTGCACGTCAGGCGGCCCTCAACGCTCGTGTAGCTGCTGTGGCTGCGGCAACAGATGCGCGCGCCGCTGCCATCACCGCACTGCCAGCGATCCCAACTAAGTTGCCAGCCCCAACAGTCGCACCAAAGCCAGTCGCTCCAGTAAGGCCATAAATTCTCACTAAATAAGTGAGACTTACCTGTCGGGGGTAAGCGTGGACCCGCCCACTTAGCAACTGCTAGGTGGGCGGGTTCTTCACTTTTTAGAGAGCCGTGAGGGCCTGGTAAGGCGCTGTTCATTTTGGTTTGTTACTCTTAATAACGTACTGGTCAGCCAACCTAGTGGCTTAAATTTCCAGTCTATGACCGAAGAAAATCCCCAAGGAGAATTCATGAACAGCGAGAGCAAGTGTCCGTATACCGGAAGCAAGTTGGCTAGCGAAGGTACCTTTAATCAGGACTGGTGGCCCAATCAACTCAACCTTAAAGTCTTGCAGTACAACTCTGCTCAGGCAGATCCCATGGGCGCCGACTTTGATTATGGGGCGGAATTTAAGAAGTTGGATCTCGCGGCGCTGCGCAGCGACCTGCAAGCGCTCATGACAGATTCACAAGAGTGGTGGCCAGCGGACTACGGACACTACGGTCCCTTCTTTATCCGCATGGCGTGGCATAGCGCTGGTACATACCGCACTTATGACGGACGTGGCGGCGGTGGCTCCGGGATGCAACGCTTCGCTCCCCTTAACAGTTGGCCAGATAACGTCAACCTCGACAAGGCGCGTCGCTTGCTCTGGCCGATCAAGCAGAAGTACGGGAAGCAGATTTCCTGGGCAGATCTCATGATCCTGACGGGCAACGTCGCACTCGAGTCGATGGGTTTTAAAACCTTCGGTTTTGGTGGAGGTCGCGCTGATGTGTGGGAAGCTGATGAGACCTATTGGGGTAAAGAGCAGGAGTGGTTAGCTGATAACCGCTACAGCGGAGATCGCGATCTCGAAAACCCGCTCGCCGCTGTGCAAATGGGGCTCATCTACGTAAACCCTGAAGGCCCTAATGGGAACCCAGATCCGCTTGCATCTGCTCGCGATATTCGCGAAACCTTTGCACGAATGGCGATGAACGATGAAGAGACAGTCGCACTCATTGCAGGTGGACACACCTTTGGCAAGACTCACGGAGCTGCTGATCCTGGCAAATATGTAGGTCCAGAACCAGAAGCCGCGCCTATTGAAAATATGGGTCTAGGTTGGAAGAACTCATTCGGCACGGGTAATGGCGCAAGCACTATTTCAAGTGGCCTGGAAGGTGCGTGGACTCCAACTCCAACAACGTGGGATAACTCGTACTTCGAAGTTCTCTTCGCCCACGAGTGGGTACAGACAAAGAGCCCAGCAGGTGCAACGCAATGGATTCCTGCCGACGGTGCGTCATCAGACGCTGTTCCCGATGCGCATGAAGTTGGGGTTAAGCACCCGCCAGTAATGCTGACTAGCGATCTCGCACTTCGTGTTGACCCAGCGTACGAAGCAATCTCGCGTCGCTTCCTTGCTAACCCAGATCAACTGGCCGACGCCTTTGCACGCGCCTGGTACAAGTTGACCCATCGCGATATGGGCCCAATCTCGCGCTACTTAGGTGAATTAGTCCCTGCGGAGCAATTGATTTGGCAGGATCCGCTTCCCGCTGTTGATCACGAGTTGATCACCGAGACCGAGATCGCGGAACTCAAATCCATCATCATGAGTTCGGGTTTGACGATCGGGCAACTAGTTAAGACGGCATGGGCTTCCGCATCGACCTTCCGTGGAACGGATAAGCGCGGTGGAGCAAATGGTGCACGCATCCGTTTAGAACCACAGCGCAATTGGGCCGCCAATGATCCAGAAGAGTTGGCGAGCACCTTAAGCGCCTTAGAAACTATTCAGGTTGAGTTCAACGCCAAGTCGAGCAATAAGAAGGTATCTCTTGCTGACCTGATCGTCTTGGCTGGCGGAGTAGCCATCGAAGAGGCGGCAAAGGCGGCCGGTACGCCCGTAGCAGTTCCATTTACTCCAGGACGCACTGATGCAACTCAGGAGCAGACAGATGTCGAGTCCTTCAAAGTCCTCGAACCAATGGCCGATGGGTTCCGCAATTTTGATAAGAGCGATGGGTACCACCCTGCCGAGTTCCTTCTCGTCGATAAAGCTGCGCTCTTAACTCTGACCGCTCCGGAGATGACAGTTCTTGTGGGTGGCTTGCGTGTTCTCGGGGCGAACGCTGCTGGATCTAATGCGGGAGTTTTCACAAAGAGCCCCGGCACTTTGACCAATGATTTCTTCACCACGGTGCTTGATATCGGAGTGGGCTGGAACGCCACCTCAGATTCGGCAGATTTATTTGAAGGTCGCGACACCAAAACCGGTGCGATCTTATGGAGTGCAACGCGTGCAGACTTGGTCTTTGGATCCAATTCTGTGCTTCGCGCCCTGGCAGAGGTTTACGCCAGCAACGATGCCACGCAGAAGTTTGTAAATGACTTCGTCGCTGCATGGAGCAAGGTGATGGAGCTAGACCGCTTTGATATCTAAACGGTAAATAAGTTGAAAATAGCGAAGCCCCGTCACCGAGAGTGACGGGGCTTCGCTATGAAGTTCTACTTCTCTAATTTATCCAAGAAGTAACGGATCTGAATCGCTGCAGCAGCGCCCTCACCTACTGCTGATGCGAGCTGCTTAGTGGAACCACCGCGGACATCGCCTGCCGCAAAGACTCCACGTGCGGATGTGTTGAACATTTGATCGGTAGCGACAAATTTGCGCTCATCAAGCGCGACCGAGCCACCCAACCATTCGGTATTTGGATCGAGCCCGATGAAGACGAAGGCACCCTTTGCAGCGTGAGTTGTGCGCTCATTAGTGGTCAAGTTTTCCAACTCCACGGCCTCGAGTTGCCCACCTGCGTTTGCAATAAAGGACTGAACTGCCTCGTTGAGTTTTACAGTCATCTTAGGATGGTTATAAACCTTCTCCTGCAACAACTTCGAGCCGCGCAACTCTGAACCTCGCTCGATCACAGTTACGTGGTTTGCGAATTGTGTGAGGAAGAGTCCCTCTTCAAGGCCAGAGTTTCCACCGCCAAGAACAACAACCTCATCGGCCCCCTTGTAGAAAGGTCCATCGCAGGTGGCACAGAAGTGAATTCCGGCCCCGATGAGATCAGCTTCACCCTCCGCCCCAGTTCGACGATAAGTGGAACCAGTTGCAACGA
>CAIWWH010000113.1 GCA_903916385.1 uncultured Actinomycetes bacterium | reverse complement strand
TCAAGAAGGGTGAGGTCGTAAAGGCTGTCATCGTTCGCACAGTTAAAGAAAACCGTCGTCCCGATGGTTCATATATCAAGTTTGATGAGAACGCAGCAGTTATCTTGAAGGCAGATGGCGAGCCTCGCGGCACGCGTATCTTCGGACCAGTTGCTCGTGAACTTCGTGACAAGCGTTTCATGAAGATCATCTCGCTCGCGCCGGAGGTGCTATAAAAATGGCAAACATTAAGCGTGGCGACACGGTTCAAGTGATCGCTGGAAAAGATAAAGGCGTGACCGGCAAGGTCATCAAGATCGATAAGCGTGAGTCACGCGTTATCGTCGAAGGTGCCAACCGCGTCAAGCGCCACACCCAACAGACTGAGACCGAGCGCGGTGTCAAGGTTGGCGGAATTCTCACCGTTGAAGCCGGAATTCACATCTCGAATGTGCAACTCGTCGGCGACGATGGCAAGGCCACTCGCATTGGTGCTCGCAAGGATGAGAACGGCAAGAACGTTCGCATCTCTCGTCGCACCGGAAAGGATGTCTAACCATGACAACCGCAACAGCTCCTCGTCTTAAGGCCCGTTACAAGGCCGAGATCGCTCCTGCGCTCAAGACCCAATTTGCTTACAGCAATGTGATGCAGATTCCTGGATTGACCAAGATCATCGTCAACATGGGTGTTGGTGAAGCTGCTCGTGACTCAAAGTTGATCGAAGGCGCAATCCGCGACCTAACGATCATCACAGGTCAGAAGCCCCAGGTCACCAAGTCTCGTAAGTCGATCGCTCAGTTCAAGTTGCGTGAAGGTATGCCAATTGGCGCCCACGTCACGTTGCGTAACGATCGTATGTGGGAGTTCGCAGATCGCCTTCTGTCGATCGCGCTTCCTCGTATCCGTGACTTCCGTGGACTCTCACCTAAGCAGTTCGATGGCAATGGCAACTACACCTTCGGTCTGACCGAGCAGGTTGTATTCCCTGAGATCGAGCAGGACAAGATCGACCGCACCCGCGGTATGGATATCACTTTCGTAACCACCGCCAAGACAGATGACGAAGGACGTGCCCTCCTTAAGGCGCTCGGCTTTCCATTCCGTGAGAACTAAGGGGTAGCAACTAATGGCAAAGACATCGCTCAAAGTTAAAGCTGCTCGCAAGCCTAAGTTCAAGGTACGCGGTTACACCCGCTGCCAGCGTTGTGGTCGTCCACACGCTGTCTACCAAAAGTTCGGCATCTGCCGTATCTGCTTCCGCGAGATGGCACACCGCGGCGAACTTCCTGGCATCACAAAAGCGTCCTGGTAATAATTTTTCCCACCCACTATCAACTACGAGATAGGTCCGCTTAACCGGAAACCGGCTCGAGAAAGGCCAGAGGCCAGAGTATGACAATGACAGACCCGATCGCAGACATGCTTGCACGTCTGCGCAACGCGAACTCTGCTTACCACGATACGGTTTCAATGCCGTCGTCGTCGGTAAAAGTTCGCATTGCCGAAATTCTTAAGCAGGAGGGTTACATCGCTAGCTACAAGGTAGAAAATACCGTTGCTGGCTTTGGTAAGACTCTCACCATTGATTTGAAGTTTGGCTCAGATCGTCAGCGTTCCATCGCTGGCCTGCGCCGCGTTTCAAAGCCTGGACTTCGCGTATATGCAAAGTCAACGGCGCTACCTAAGGTCTTGGGTGGACTTGGCGTAGCCATCATCTCAACATCATCTGGTCTGCTGACTGATAAGCAAGCCAACAAGCAAGGGGTAGGCGGAGAAGTTCTCGCCTACGTATGGTGATCTGATGTCACGTATTGGTCGTTCGCCTATCGCAATTCCTGCGGGAGTTGAAATTAACATTGCAGGTCAAGAGATCTCTGTAAAGGGTCCTAAGGGCACTCTTTCACATGTACTCGCTGGCCCAATCTCAATCGCCAAGGAAGAGTCGACACTTCTCGTCACTCGTCCCGATGATGGACGTGTTGCACGTTCACTTCACGGCCTCTCACGCACTTTGGTGGCAAATATGATCGAGGGCGTCACAAACGGTTATTCAAAGACCATCAACATCGTTGGCGTTGGTTACAAGGTCGCTGAAAAGGGTAAGGATTTGGAGTTCGCGCTTGGCTATAGCCATCCGGTTCCATTCACCGCTCCAGAAGGCATCACCTTCAAGGTCGAATCAGCAACTCGCTTCTCGATCTCTGGTGTCGATAAGCAGCTCGTTGGTGAAGTTGCAGCGAAGATTCAAAAGCTTCGTAAGGCCGATCCATATAAGGGCAAGGGTCTCCACCTAGACGGCGCAAAGATTC
>CAIWWH010000112.1 GCA_903916385.1 uncultured Actinomycetes bacterium | reverse complement strand
AGTCGTGCGGTCAACATCTGGCCAGAGAACATCCATGAAAACCATTTCGGCATATACCGATTGCCACGGCAGGAAGTTAGAGGTTCGCTCTTCACCTGATGTGCGCAGGAATAGATCAACATCGCTCATCTGCGGGTTGTAAAGAAATTTCTGTATAGTTTTTTCGGTAATCGAATCCGGATAGATGCGCTTGGCTTTTACCTCATGAGCTATCGCTTTCACCGCATCTGCAATCTCGGTCCGGCCGCCATAATTGACGCACATGTTAAGAGTGAGAACTTTGTTGCGCTTTGTAAGTTCTTCCGCCTCTTGTAATTCACTGATAACAGATTTCCAAAGTCGACCGGGCTTTCCCACCCAGCGAACTCGAACTCCGAGTGCATGCATTTCATCGCGACGACGTCGCAAGACGTCGCGATTAAAGCCCATCAAGAACTTCACTTCATCTGGGCTGCGTCGCCAATTTTCGGTTGAGAAGGCGTATGCACTGATCTCTTTTACGCCGATTGCAATAGCGCCATGTACAACATCAAGAAGAGCAGCTTCGCCCTTTTCGTGACCAGCCGTTCGCGGCAATCCGCGCTTCTTTGCCCAGCGCCCGTTGCCATCCATCACGATTGCAACATGCTTGGGAACGTTGGCGACTTTGGGCGGCTTAGGCGTGCTCACCGTCAGATTCTCTCAACTAATGGAAGGCTGCGAAGACCACGTTCCAAATGCCATTGCAGATAAGCCGCGATCAGACCCGATGCCTCGCGGCGGAAGCGTTGTTCGCTGGCGGATGCGAACTCCCAATCACCGCTCAAAAGTTGCTGCATCAATTCGAGAGTTTCAAAGTGCGGGGTGGGTGCGGCGCTTGGTTTGCAATCGGAGCAGACGCTGCCACCGCCGACGAGCGAGAAGTATTTATGTGGACCGGGAGCCCCACAACGGGAGCAACTAGTCAGCGATGGCGCGTAACCAGCGACGGCAAGCGAGCGCAACAAGAAAGCGTCGAGGATCAGCGAGGGGTCATATGTCTCATGCGCCAACGCCTTAAGCGCACCAACTAACAAGAGATACTGCTGCAAGGCGGGTTCGTGCTCATGGGAGACGAAACGTTCAGCGGCTTCCAGGATTGCGGAGGCAACTGTCCAGCGCTGGTAATCCAAGGACAAGGTATCGCCGTAGTTCTCGAGACTGACCGCCTGCGTCACCGTTTCGAAGGTGCGACCCGAGTAAAGCTGTAGATCAACGTGCGAGGCTGGCTCAAGGCGAGCGCCCCACCTGGATTTGGTGCGACGCACGCCCTTTGCTACTGCTCGAATCCGCCCATGTTCACGGGTGAAGAGGGTGATGATGCGGTCGGCCTCCCCCAATTTCTGGGTGCGCAGAACGATCGCTTGATCGCGGTAGACCGACATGGGTCCACCGTATCGCGTACTACTGTCGCAGGCCCCGATTTACAGCCGAGACGACCGCTTTGAGAGCTGCAGTGGTGGTGCTCGGGTCGATACCGACTCCCCAGAAGGTAGATCCGGCGACTTCACACTCGAGATAGGCGGCGGCCTTGGCATCGCCACCAGCAGAAAGTGCGTGCTCGTAGTAATCCAGAACGCGAACCCCAGCACCACCGACGTGGGCATTCATAATATTGACGAAGGCTGCAATCGGACCGTTTCCGGTGCCGGTCAGCGGGAAGAGCGCGTGATTATCAAGCAGGTCCACCGTCAGGTGAACATCCTCATCCAGGTGGCTGCTCTGTGAAAGTCCCACCAATTTGAAGCGACCCCATTGGTGATCACTGGCCGGGAGATATTCATCTTCAAAGATGGTCCAGAGTTGGTCGGGGGTTACCTCGCCGCCCTCTGAATCTGTCTTTGCTTGCACTACTTGCGAGAACTCAATTTGTAACCGACGCGGAAGATCGAGTTGATGCTCATTCTTCATCAAGTAAGCGACGCCGCCCTTGCCTGATTGCGAGTTGACGCGGATAACCGCTTCGTAAGAACGACCAATATCCTTGGGATCGATCGGAAGGTATGGAACCGCCCAGGTCTGCTGATCAATGTGGTTACCTGCGCTATCAGCATCACGCTGCATATGCTCGAGGCCCTTTTTAATTGCATCTTGGTGTGAACCCGAGAATGCGGTGAAGACTAAGTCGCCGCCATATGGATGGCGTTCTGGAACGCGAAGTTGATTGCAATATTCAACGGTACGGCGAATCTCATCGATATTCGAGAAATCAATATGCGGATCAATGCCGTGACTAAATAAATTGAGTCCAAGCGTCACTAAGCAGACGTTTCCGGTGCGCTCACCGTTACCGAAGAGAGTTCCTTCGATGCGATCTGCTCCTGCGAGATACGCCAGCTCGGCTGCCGCGACCCCGGTGCCACGATCGTTGTGTGGGTGGAGCGAAAGGACGATCGAATCGCGATACTTCAAATTGCGATGCATCCACTCGATCGAATCTGCATACACGTTCGGTGATGCCATCTCGACAGTTGCTGGCAAGTTGATGATCGTCTTGTGCTCTGGAGTTGGCTTCCAGATATCGTTGACGGCGTCGCAGACCTCTTTGGCAAATTCAAGTTCGGTGCCGGTGTAGGACTCGGGGCTGTACTCGAAGAAGACTGTGGTGCCGGGTACGGTCGCAACCAATTCCTGACAGATCTGCGCACCACCGGTGGCGATCTTCTTGATTCCCTCTTTATCTTGACCGAAGACAACCCGACGTTGCAGAGTCGAGGTCGAGTTATAAAGGTGGATGACGACCTGCTTGGCACCCTTGATCGATTCGAAGGTCCGTTCGATCAGCGGGCGGCGGGCTTGGGTAAGCACTTGGATTACAACATCATCTGGAATCAAATTCTCTTCGATGATCTTGCGCACGAAATCGAAGTCGAGTTGCGAGGCGCTGGGAAAGCCCACTTCGATCTCTTTGTAACCCATCTTGACCAAGAGATTGAACATGGTCAATTTGCGATGCGGATCCATGGGATCGATGAGCGCCTGATTGCCATCGCGAAGGTCGACCGAGCACCACTGCGGGGCTTTAGTAATGCGTTTGGTAGGCCAGGTGCGATCGGCAAGATCGACTGGGATAAATGGTGCATAACGATGCACAGGCATGGTGGAAGGTTTCTGATCTGGATATTTCATTTACTGCTCCTTAAGTTTCGCGGGGTTTGCTCTCGTTAACCGGCAAGAGAAAACCTCCGCGAGCGAGGTGACCGGTTAGTTGGCCCCGCTGCGGCAGCGAAGGAGGAGGCTGCGCAAGATCATGCCTTTAGGCTACTAGAGCCCGTGAGCAGCAGCAACAGCGGCATACCGGATCTGGCCCGCGTGGATATTAAGACCCGATCCGAGCGCGGTATCGCTCGATACGGCGGACTCCCAGCCCAGATCAGCTATAGCAAGCGCGTATTTGATGGTGGCGTTGGCGAGCGCATATGTAGAGGTCGCAGGCACCGCCCCAGGCATATTTGCCACACAGTAATACAACGAGTCGTGCACCTTGAAGGTTGGTTCCGCGTGAGTTGTAGCGCGCGATCCTTCGAAGCAGCCACCTTGATCGATAGCGACGTCAACTAGCACTGAACCAGGCTTCATCTTTGCAACCAAATCTTGAGTGACGAGCTTAGGAGCCTTTGCTCCCGGTACGAGTACGGCGCCAATTACTAAATCAGCGGCCATGCACTGTTGTTCGATTTCGTAAGGCGATGAGGCAAGGGTCTTTACCTGCCCTGCAAATATCTGATCGATCTCGGCTAGACGTGCCAAATTGAGATCAAGAATCGTGACGTCAGCATGCATGCCATGTGCGATGGTGGCAGCAGCTACTCCAACAACTCCCCCACCAAGAATGACAACTTTGCCGGGACGGACTCCTGGAACTCCGGGAAGCAGAACACCACGACCACCTTCGGGACGTTGTAACGCTGTAGCACCAACTTGAATCGACATGCGCCCAGCAACTTCTGACATCGGTGCAAGAAGAGGCAAGTGACGATTCACTTCTACAGTTTCGTAGGCAATCGCAGTCACACCCTGTTGCATCAGAGCAAGGGTTAGCTCGCGATCTGCGGCAAGGTGGAGGTATGTGAAGAGGATCTGACCGGCGCGCATCTTGGGGTATTCGACGGCGATCGGCTCCTTTACCTTCATGATCATCTCGGAGCGCTCCCAGACCTCATCCGCGCTCGGAACAATCTGCGCACCTGCTGCGATGTAATCAGCATCGCTAATGGCCGAGCCAACTCCTGCGCCACTTTCAATCAGAACTGTGTGGCGGGCACTGAGGGCATGCGCCCCAGATGGAGTCAGTGCTACGCGGGATTCATTATTTTTGATTTCTTTAGGCACTCCGATAATCATGGGCTTGATGGTACTCCGATTGCTCTGGGCCACTTTTGAAAGAGCGAGTGCTAGCCGAAGATTGCCGCCACTATCTTAGGATGCAGATCAGCTCTCATCTGGGTAAATGCAGATGGCGGCCACCCCGCAGCAAAGGTGCGGCGCAATAGCTTCGCCATTTGGTACTTCGGACTATCCTCAAAGGCGCGATCTAGCGCGCGTTGCGCCAGCGCCCCATCCCCGCGCTCGTAAGAGGCAGTCGCGAAGATCACGGCAACAGGCGCTACATACCCGCGAGGTGCAACCCGCAATAACCAGCGCCACATATCCCACAACTTCTCGCTTGTTTCTTCTGTGGCCATTCCCATCGCATAATCGCGGACCTGTAGGTCAAGGAGCCTAGCCAATACCAGCGCGATACGTGGTTTATTTTCAGAGAAGCCTTCTCTCCCGAATTCAAGGGCCAACTCATTGATTGCGGTGACCCCTTCGCGCTGCAGCTCGATCACCTCTTCAGAGTCGTAATCAATCTCTGCAACCTTCTTGATCGCTTGATTCAGCTCTCTATCGAGAGGCAGCGAAGCAATAGAGCGTTTCATCTCATCAAGATCGAGGAATGGTAAAGGATTGCCCGCAGCTACTTGTTCGGCAGTGACTCGACTATCGGTTAGGGCAGGAATTGGCGAACCCTCTGGTGGGCAACATTCCATATCAGCGCAGAGTGTGGAGCGAAAGCGATCGCCCCTTACCTCGATGCACTCCTTCACGAGTATCCCGTGATCGGCTAGGACCTCTCGAAGCGGCGCTAAAGGGCCGTCCTTAGTAAGACCGAGGGGTAGGTAACCAACAATGATCGTCTCGCTCGCACCTTCACGTCGAAGGTGAGTTGCGATTGTGGTGCTCGTAGCAGCCATCAATTCTTGCGGAGGGAAATCCACGCGCATCGCCATTACAACCTTCTTCTCGCGCAGCGCAATCGCTACTAGAGATTCCTTGGGGTGATAGCCGACCATGAACGGTACGGCGGCGAGCAGATCGTGTGGGGTCGTGAGTTCAGTTGCAGTATGAGTTGTCATGGCTTAAAGATCGCGCGATAGAGCGACACGATGAGAAGGGCGAGTAACGAGATGTGCATAACTTCACCGTGTGAAATCTGTAGGGCCGGGTAATACCTGAATGGATGCGGTTGCGTTCTGCACGATGGCGCCACCGAGCACGGGTGCTACAACCCCCTGAGCTGCCCACGAACCTACCCACGAGATTGACAGATTGATCGTGTATGTACCCGCACTCTTGTAGCTATGCGTGATCGTTGCATCCGGATATGGGCCACCGGCGCTCGACGTTGTAAAGGTCGTGCCATCGCCAAAGTCCCAGGCGAAAGATGGATTCATAATCACATTAACCCCTACGCCCAAAATCGTCGTCGCAACTTGAAAGAGTGAGTTGGTATCGCTCCAGAAATACACGGGCACACCCGTCACCGCATCACTCTTGGGTTGATACAAGATATTGCTGCCGGGAAGCAGGCGTGTGATCTGATCGGATAGCGAGAGCGCAGTAGTGATCACCTTCGCAACCGGTGATTTCTTCTTCTTTACGGGGGGCTTGTACGTGCGGTGCACGATAGGAACGGGCTTATACGGGATCCACGTTCGTGGAATTGGCTTCACTATCGGCCGCGGCTTGGGACGATAATTATGGACGGGTCTTGGGTGCGGCACCAGAGTCGTCCCCGGTCGATTTTGGTTCGCCTTGATGATCAGTTGGTGCGTCGTTGGATCCGTGTAAACCTGCACACATGGCCCCAGCGCACAGTTTGCCGACATGAGTAAGCCCGCCAAAAAAATCATGCTTGCAGAGTAAATGCGCCCAGATTCACACCCTTTTCACCTCAGGGAGCGCTGTGGATCCACGCGCGGTGTGGAAAGTCGTGCCACTCTAGGAGCATGGCTAACAAGGATGGCGATGGCTGGCTGCAATGCGGCTGCGGCAACCGCCATTGGGGCTTACATGGGGCGGCGGGACTTCTGCTCGTTCGCGATGGCACCATCTTGTTACAGCATCGCGCCCCTTGGGTTCACAACGGTGACACGTGGGGAATCCCCGGTGGCGCCAAAGATAGCCACGAGACGATCCTCGAAGGCGCTAAGCGCGAAGCCCGCGAAGAACTTGGAATCAACACAGATTTAATTACGCCTATTCATACCTTTACGGATGATCATGGTGGGTGGCGCTACGACACAATTATTTGCTTAGCGAGTCCAGATCTAGTCGCCCACGAGATGAATGATGAATCGCAGGAAATCCGCTGGGTTCCCTTCGCTGATGTCGAAAAGATGCACCTGCATCCCTCCTTTGCCAGACATTGGCCCGAACTACAGACCCTGCTCGGAGAATTGCTTATCTAACCGTTTCAAAGATTCTTTAACGACGGTGCCATCGCTCGTGCGATAGAAAGGTGGCATTGAATTAAGCAAGATTGATCCGTAGCGCTT
>CAIWWH010000111.1 GCA_903916385.1 uncultured Actinomycetes bacterium | reverse complement strand
GCTTCAGCGGAGCGCGCACTCATGACTGGTTCATCAGGTCGTGGAAATGGAATGCGGTCGATCGCGACGAGCGTGCACGATGGCCCGGGCACATCGATGCCTTGCCACAAAGAGATAGTCCCGAGCAATATCGAGCGCGGATCTTTCGCAAATTTCTCTACTAGCGGCCCAACAGAATCACCGCGCCGCTGTGTAATGATTGGCATCTTGAGTTCCGCCAGCACACGGCGCAGATGTTCATCAGCCATCTCGACTCCACGCCACGAACTAAAGAGTGCGAGCGTGCGACCACCCGCAGCTTCGATCAACTCACCAAGTTCAGTCAAAGCATCTTTACCCGGACCCTCACGACCGGGTTCCGCTAAATGACGCGGCAGATACAACATCCCCTGCGAGGCGAAGTCAAAGGGTGAACCAACGTCAAGCATCTGCACATTGGCCGGGTCGATCACTCCCCTGCCCTCATCGCTCTCTTCGTCAATATCTTCGCCAACCACGAAGCCAATTGAGCGCGCAATAGCATCAAATGATTTACCGATGGTCAATGTCGCGGAGGTTGCAATCACAGGAGTTTCAGTGAGCAAGTTGCGACGCAGGACATCAGATACTTCAAGAGGTGCTAAGTAAAGAGAAGAGAAAGTTGGTTCAAACCACATCACTTGATGTGCACCCGGGCGCAACATCTTGGAGGCGATCGTCTGGATCTCATTAGTCGCGCCTTTAACGCGAGCGCGCTGCGCAGCAACGTCAGGGTCCACAACATCATCATCAGCGTTGATAACAGCGACTACCGCAGCCGACGCCTCTTTGACCGCACGAATCGGAGCTTCAAGTTGTTTAGGTAATTCGGCAAGCCGACCTGCCTTGCTTGGATCATTGCGGATGTCTGCAGCAAAGTCTGCAATCGCTTCGGCGAATTCATCAGCAGCTTTATTAAATGCAGTCGTCGCCTTCGTTGGAATGTGCTTAGCGGCCATCTTCGCAGCGCGCTCGACGCGAGCAGCGGTCAACTCTTCCGTTACCGCCTGGGTCGTGCGATCCATAAACTCGTGCGCCTCATCGAGTATCACGGCGTCGCGCTCCGGCAAGATCGGGTGAGAATCCACAATTTCGATTGCGAGCAAGGTGTGATTAGTAACAACGACATCCGCAGTCTGCGCCTTCGCTTTAGCCGCGACGGCAAAGCACTGCGATCCGAATGCGCAATCATCCTTGCCAATGCATTCGCGACCCGAAACCGAGTTAGCAAACCAAACGCGACGATCGACTTCGGGGGCATCGTCCCGATCCCCGGAAACCCCAGGTCTCTGAGCCCAATCCTTAAGTCGCTTCTGGTCTTTCTCGAGCGCGCCGATCTCCATCAAGAATTCGCCATCGGGATCTTGTGCGGTGCCATTCATCTTCTGCAGACAGAGATAATTTCCGACGCCTTTATAGACCGCAAAGGTCAGATCGCGTCCCAACACCTTTTCCAGGGCAGGCTGAATCTTTGGCAAATCTCGTTCCACCAATTGGCGCTGCAGCGCGAGGGTCGCGGTTGCGACCAGTACCTTCTTGCCATGCACGAGAGCGGGCACCAAATAAGCCAGCGACTTTCCCGTGCCAGTACCCGCCTGAACCAATAGGTGGTGGCGATCGGTCAGCGCATTGGCGACAGCTTCGGCCATCTGGATCTGACCCTCGCGAGGCTGCCCACCAATGGCCTCAATAGCCGCATTTAACGCCTCGCCTACCAACTTCATCTGCTGGTTCTTGGCGTTGATCATTTGGCAACCCTATCGGGGAGCGCTCACATCCCTCGGTTTTACACATACGAAAGGCTCGTCGCGCTAACGACGAGCCCCATTCGGACTAGCACTTACGGCAAGTAAGCGGGTGCATCGGGGTTTGCACCCCGGTTCACTTGGAAAAAAATACCATGATGCAACTTCAAGTTCCAGCAACTCCCTCCGACCTCGGGGTGTTAGGAAGCTGTTAGGAATCTCCTCAATTTCTCCCCTAACCCTGCCCCTTTTCTAACCTAGCCTCATAGACCTACACCACGGTCTTGCTATGGGAAGGAATACTGATGGCTGATGTACTAGCTATCGCCGGAATTGCCGCCGTATTCGCAATCTTTGGGCTAATCCTCAAAGGTCTGGGGCGCATCTGATGGCACAAACTATTGGCCTGATTCTGGCCGTTCTGCTCACCGGATACCTTGTGGTCGCACTTCTATTTCCGGAGCACTTCTAATGAGCGAACTCTCTTCTACACTCCTCACTGATCTCGCGCTGGTAGTCCTGATCGGCGCATCCGTAATTCCGCTCGGAAACTACATGGCGAAAGTTTTTCAAAGCCAAAAGGTTGGTTGGTTCGAAAAGCGCTTCTACTCCATTATCGGAATTGATTCACGCTCTTCACAATCCTGGAAAGGCTACGCGGCTTCCCTTCTTAGCTTCTCCGGAATTTCAGTTCTCTTCCTCTACGGAATCCTGCGCTTACAGCAGTACTTACCTTGGGCAGAAGGCTTTAAGGGGATGTCCCCCGCCCTCGCCTGGAACACCGCCATCTCTTTTGTCACTAATACCAACTGGCAGAACTACTCCGGCCCATGAAAGCATCCTTTACACCTTAATCTTTAGGACACCTTCTGAAGTTAGCCTCAATGGAATTGGATCACAGATCCGTCCCCTGAATTCGGATGTCGACTGCCCGCCTTGGAAGCCGAGCAAGACCCATTGCCCCGAGCGATCCTTAATTATTCGCGCTGCATAAATGCCATCAGCATCAATGATGTCTGTCTGCTCAAAGTGAAACGGTCCGGTTAACGAATCTGCCGGAACTGAGTAGGTGCCGCTCTGGAAGCCGGGTTTACGCTCATTGAGGTGTTGGTGCCCAACGCAGAAAACTAAAACGAATTTTCCGTCGATCTCTTCGACTTGAATAACCTCAACTTGTCCAAATCCTGCCTCTCCCGAAAGAGGAGGCAGAACTTGCCAGTGTTTGAGATCGTCGGAAATAGCATGGGCTACCGTCGCCCTAGTCTTTACGCCCCCACCTTTGATATCGGCGGTATTAAGCATGTGCCATTTATCGTCCCTTGGATCAAAGAACACCCATGGATCTCTCCAGTTCGTGTCCGGATCCCCATTCTCTTGTGATCCATAAAATTCAGGATCAGCGCAACTTATCGGATTGTTAGGGTTGCGCGTCCAAGTGATGAGGTCAGAGCTGGTAGCAAACCCAATCGCTTGTACTAATCCACCAGAAGGACGTGTGACACCGGTGTAGAACATGTAATACAAATTGTCCACCGGATTCTTAACGACGCTGCCCGTCCACGTTGCTACCTCATCCCAAGCGGGCGCATCCTCAGCCACAAGGGCATCTGGCAGTAACGTCCACTCCTTCAGATCTTTGGACTTTGCGTGACCAATAGAGGCGTGCGTGTGTCGTCGGTCGGGGTCAATCAGAGCTCTCGAGGCACGGAGAAAGAAAATGTGAAAGTCTTCCCCGTCATCGTATAGCCAAGAGTCCCAAATCCAATGGTCAGCAAGTTCTAGCACAATTAACCCTTCACTCCAGAGGTGGCAATGCTTGTTACAAAAAAGCGTTGCATGGACAAGAAAAGAATGACAACCGGAATCGTCAATAATGACAAGTAGGCCATAATCTGCCCCCAAGAGGTTTGGAAATTCGTATAGAAATACTGCAATCCGATCATGATGGGGCGATAGCGCTCATCCTGGATTGTCATCACGGGCCAGAGATACGAATTCCACATTGGCAAGAAAGTTAAAATCGCCACCGTTCCTATGGCTGGCCCTGCCAATGGCATTGCAATCTTTCTATAAATCAGGAACCAACTCGCTCCATCAACGCGGGCGGCTTCATCCAAATCTTTTGGCAAAGTCTTGAAGAATTGAACAAATAGAAAGATCGATATGGCGTTTGCGATGAAGGGTAGAATTTGTATCTGATAAGAGTTGAAGATTCCATGCGTTAAATGAAATCCCCCAGTGAAACTGATGCTCGGGATCTTTGCGCAGATGTACAACAAAGGAATGGCGATGACTTCAAATGGCAGAATCAAGGTCGCCAAAATAATCGCCATAACAAAATTCTTACCCTTCCATTTCATGCGAGCAATTGCAAAGGCGATAGAACTATTTACAAAGAGACCTAAAACTACGGTTATTAATGACACTAGTAGAGAATTGAAAAGAAATGTAAAGAACGGAATTCTGGTGAAGACGCCTGAGTAATTTTTGAACGAGATAGACCCCGTTGGAATGAAGGCGCGAAGACTAGTGGTATCGTGCAAAAGCTGGGCATCGGGTTTTAGACTCGAAATCACCATGAAAACCAAGGGGAAGAGAAAAACAAAGGACATAATTGTCATAAGGGTATAAAGAGTCACGCGAGAGAGAGTCTTCATATTATTGGTCTGCCTTTCGGGTCAAGATGCGTTGTAACAACGAAATGATCAGTACCAAAATGAAGAAAATGAACGAGATTGACGAAGCAGCGCCAATTTGTTGTTCTTGATACCCTCGAGAGAAAGTTTGGTAAACGAGCGTAGAAGTCGAATTTAGCGGTCCGCCCTGCGTAAGGACATTAATCTGGGTAAACAGGCCAAGCGCCGCGATTGTGATCGTGATTAAAACGAAAACCAAGGTGTGGCGCAGTCCCGGCCAGGTGACATACCGAAATTCTTGCCACTTGTTCGCGCCATCCGTTCGCGCGGCTTCGTAGAGTTCCTCTGGGATTGTTTGCAATCCCCCTAGCCAGATAATCATGTGATATCCGACCGCCTGCCAAATAGAAAGGCCGATGATGGCATACATGGAGGTATGGGTATTCCCCAGCCAATCTATATTTATGTAACCCGGGATTACGAGATGAATAGCTCTGTTGATCATCCCATTTTGTTGCAGGAGAAATTGCCACAGTAGAGAAACCACGACCATGCTTGTGAGTGTGGGAATGAAATAGATTGTCCTAAAAATGTTTCGGCCTTTAAGTTTTTGATGCACAAGTAAGGCTAGGAGTAGCCCCAAGCCTCCTTGTAATGGAACCACCACAAGTGCAAAAAATAGGGTGTTGGTCATCGAGCGCCAAAATGTTGGATCCCTGGCGAGAATGACATGCACTGTGCCCGATTTATCATTTTCACCGAAGCGATAGATCTCTTGCATTCCTCGCAGGTGCACGTAAGGGCTGTCTGGACGGGTGAGCGATCTCACCTGAGGAAATACGGGTTTTCCATGCTCATCTTTTGCGACAGAGCCATCGGCATTTCTCGAGGCGTGAAGAGTGAATTCGCTCATCCCAAGCAAAGATTTGAAGTTTTGGGTGCCAACAAATTTTGGGTTGCTCGTTTCTAACAGTTGGGCGTTGGTGAACCCCAAGGTGAGCGAGAGTGCGATTGGAAGAACTGTAAAGAAAAGGAGCAAAATCACAGCCGGGAGCGCAAAGAGCCAACCGATCTTATTGTCCTTGAAGTTGATTTTTTTTCTCTTCTTCGAAATTTCGGTCAAAGCAATCATGATTTGTCCCTCCTTTTGATTGGTGGATCGGTCCAATAGCGCCACCCCGAGTTACGCTAAAAGCCCAACTCGGAGCGGCACTTTATTTAGGAGTTACCTACTTCTTCGTTTTATAGAAGTTATTTGACTTCAAAACAGTGTTGATAGTGTCGACTGCACCGTCAAGAGTGTTTTGAACATCTCCGCCATCCTTGATCGCACGAGCGGCATTTTCAAATACCTTCGCGAGGATTGGGTAGGCAGGCGTTGGAGGACGCAAAGTCACCAATTGGGCTGAGAAGTCTTGCAGTGGTGCAAAAGGCTTCCCTGGACCAAAGAATGGAGAGGCAGCAGCAGCGGCAGGTGTCACTGGCATATTGCCTAGGTCATTGGCGAACTTGATCAGGTACTTGGTTTGAATTGCATATGCAAGCCAAGCATTTGCGCCGGCCGAAGAAGAGCAGGTACGAGTGATTGCCCACTCCCATGAACCGCCACCAATTACTGGATGAGTCCCTAGGTTTGGAGGAGGAAGAATCGCGAGATCTGTTCCATACTTCTTAAGGAAGTTAGGACCATCCCATGCACCGTCCCACGCGAAGGCAAACTTTCCAGTCACGAATCCATTGTTGTGTTGATCCGCTGTTTCGTTCTTTGGTGATAGACCGTTGGCAAAGAGCCCCTGCCACCAGTTGCCCCAGGCAACAGCAGCTTTTCCGTTGAGGGAACCTTCAGCGGTCTTGTAACCTGCGCGGTTGATCAAATCCCCACCAAAAGATTGGAGGAAGGGTGAGTAGAAGTACGGCCACCACTCACCAGTGTTGTTGTTTCCAAGTTCTAACGCATAATCGAATTTTCCGGATGCTTTAGCCTTAGACATCGCATCATTGAACTCAGCCAAAGTCCAAGGATTTGCGATAGTTGGTGTCCGAAGTCCTAGTTCGGCCAGGATTGTCTTGGTCGTAAAGAGCCCAACAGCAGCGTTATACGTTCCGATTGAGTACAACTTGCCGTTGATGATTCCTTTAACAGCCGGGACGAATGGCTTGGTAAGTGAGGCAGGCAGAGTTAGCGGGCTGAGATAGCCGGCATAGACCCACGCGGGAATATTAGGGGCATCTGAATCCACAATGCAGGGTAGGTTGTTTGAAGCGGCTGCGGCCGCCACTGCATCGTTGTAACTGGCTTGCGGGAAGGCCTTAACTATCACCTTGTACTTGGACTGCGAGGCGTTGAAGTCCTTGACAGTCAGATTTACGTCTGCGAGCTCCGCGGCGTTTCCGCCGTTGTGGGTCCACATAGTTATCGCTGCTGGAGCTGCTTGAGCAACACCCGCAGCGGGCACTATCAGCCCGACGGTGGCAAAAACCACCGCTAGACTTAGTCGCCGCTTTGGATTCATCTTGTTTCCTTTCGGTGATGCGTGACTTTGTATCTCAAAGTCACCACATGACTCGCGGTCATGGGTACTCCTCCCCGCTGCTTACTTATCAACTACGGGGAGGAGCTACCGACTCCCTTTCCACCAATGGGCAATGCAGGTATTTGCGCATCGGGTTAGGTGAGTCGGAATCTTCATCGTTTACCAGATTTATCAACCGTTCAGATGCCCACGAACCCATCTCGTAGTGCGGCAGCCGGACTGTGGTTAGTGCTGGACGGAGGGCATTCGCCAAGAATGGCTGGTCATCAAATCCAACAACCGAAAGGTCCAGAGGAATCGATAACCCCTTTTCTTGCGCGAACTCATACACACCCATGGCCATACGGTCGGTGTAACAAAATATTGCGGAAGGCGCTTTTTTATTGGCAAAAATCTGGACTGCCCCGTCATATCCATCAGGCGCATCTCCGGATCTTGAGTATGCAACTAAAGAGGCATCAAAGGGGATCTTTGCCTCTGCGAGGGCGTCCTTATAAGCCCTCAAACGCTCAACCGTAGCGACGCCGATTTCCTTGCTCGTCACATGGCCAATTCGCCTGTGCCCCTGGCTCAAGAGCAGGCGCATTGCGCTCATGGCTCCTTCGTACTCATGGGGAATTACGGAATCTATGCCAGGTTCCTTGGGTTCGTCAGTGCAATCCAGCAGAACAACTTGTCGGCCAATTAACCCTTGAGGAATTCGGACGATTCGATGGAACATTGATGCGTAAATAAATCCATCCACGCGCCTTTGATGTAAGGCATCTATTGCAGCTGCTTCCAGCGATGCATTGTTATTGGTATCAATCAGAAGTAAAAGCCAACCCTTACTCCAGGCGTGCTCCTGCGCACCGGCGATCATTTGACCAGCAAAGGGGGTTGTAGCTACCACATCCGAGATAAAACCAATTGTCTTTGTCTCTTGGGTGCGCAATCCTCGGGCCAAGAGATTTGGTTGGTAATTCAATGATTTTGCGGCCTGCTGAACTCGCTCAATTACGTCAGCACTTACGCGGCTTGCGTGCCCGTTCAACGCCAAAGAAGCAGTTGCGGAACTTACATCCGCTAGAGCTGCGACATCCTTCAGCGTCTTTCGCATAGTCTACTTCCGCCTTAGTTAATGGATTAACGTTAATGGATTAACGTTAATGGATTAACGAAACGTACGCCAAGAGTCAGGTGAAATCAATAAGAATTGCAACAATTCAACGTTATAACGAAATTGTTACAGTCCCCCAAATTTCAGGGAATTCCGCTACCCAAAGGTAAAAGGACCAATAGGGATGCGCTCTCCCCTACTGGTCCTTTATCTACTGGCTACTGATCGCTCATTGCCGATCGCTTTAGATCATGAACATCCAGAGGTATTGCCGCAACCTTCGCAGACGAAGCAAGAACCAGCCATACGCATCTTGGTTCCGCAGGTCATGCAGAGTGGTGCATCCGATGATTGACCGCTCATCTTCTCAAAGAGCTCCATTGAAGAGCCGACTCCCGCGAGGTTATCGACTACAGGCTTTGCCTCAATCTTTACTGAGGCTACTGAAGTAGAGCTACTTGCAACCGCAGGCGCTGCCACAGGAGCAGCTGGTGCTTTTGGGGCTGCAGCCTCATCCTGGGTGTATTCGCCTGACTCCAAAGCGCGAGCGCGCTCTGATGCGGTGTACAGACCCAAACCGGAGCGAGTTTCAAATGGCAGGTAATCCAGCGCCAAGCGACGGAAGATGTAATCCATCATCGATTGAGCGATGCGGATATCTGCATCATCTGTCATACCAGCTGGCTCAAAGCGCAGGTTGGTGAACTTCTCGACGAAGGTCTCTAGCGGTACGCCATATTGCAGACCGATTGATACTGCGATCGAGAAGGCATCCATTACGCCAGCAAGCGTTGAACCCTGCTTGCCGAGCTTCAGGAAGACCTCACCGAGTGCGCCATCGGCATATGCACCTGCGGTCATGTAACCCTCGGCGCCACCAACAGAGAACGAGGTAGTCATCGATGGACGTGACTTAGGCAGACGCTTGCGAGTAGCGGTGACAGGACCTGCAACAGCAGCGGCCTTGTTGGAATCTTCGCCCTTGTTATC
>CAIWWH010000110.1 GCA_903916385.1 uncultured Actinomycetes bacterium | reverse complement strand
GCAATCAGGACTGCGGCGGGGATTGCCATAATCGCCCACCAGTTTGTAATGAGGCCAGCAGGAACAACAACACACATGAATCCAACGGCGTAGGCAAAGCCGCGCAGGAGCGCCCAGCCAATTTCACCGAGGGCGACATCTACCGAGCCGAGTGAAGTCTGCAACATCCCCTGATAGATGCGATCAAATTTCAACTTCCAAAATACGTTCCACGTTGAATCGTAGATAGCACCGTTCATGGCGCTGGTGGCGAGCAAACCTGGAGCGATATATGCAGCATAGGAAACGACATGACCATTTTGCAGCGGAATCTTGCCAATCAAGTGGCCGAGCCCATAACCGAATGACAATAAATAGAGCACGGGTTCGAAGAAGCCCGAAAGCACTGCAAGCCAAGCAGAGTTCTTAAATGCCATCAAACTTCGTTCCATCAGAACATGTGCGCGGCCGGCATACGAGCCTTCAGCAAAGTGTCCCCGCCTTGACTGCGCGATTGCTACGGCGTTATCGAGAATCACCTGGATAACCTCGCCTCAAATTGTCGATGCGCGAATTTCATGCCGAAGGCAAACATTGCAACAATGTAAGAGATGTGAAAGACGAACATCCAAGGGCTGATGTGGTGGCCATAGGTTAAGTAGCGTCCAAGTTCGGTGCTATGCCAGAGCGGTGAGAGCCAACCTACCCATCGTAGGTAGATAGGCATCGAAGATAGTTGATAGAAGGTGCCTGAAAATAAGAAGAGTGGCATGATCACAAATCTGTTGAGCACCATAAAGAAGGTGTCATCGTTCTTGGACCAGGCAGCTACTCCCATAATGAAGGCGCCAAATGCCGCACCAGCAGCTAACGCTGTTGGAATCGCCAGCCAGCCGCGCGCAGTGGTAAAACCGTGGAAGAGATAGATGATCGTTCCGTAGACGGTAACCGAGAAGAGAACGCGAGTCATCGCCGCCAACAAAACTCCATTTGCAATCTGCTTGCCCGAAATAGGTGTGGCATTGATTGCGAAGAAACTCTTGTTCCACTTAAATCCCTCAAGCGTCGGGAAGACAACCTCATCAAGAGCGTTCTGAATCGCTGCGGTGGCTAGCAACGCTGGGGCGAGAAATGTTAAATATTTAACGCCATCTACTCCCCCCGAGTGCGCATTAATCAATTTTCCGACGCCCACGCCGACAGCCAGTAGATAGAGAAATGGGTTAGCAACCGCAACAGAGAGGAGCGCGGGTAGGTACTTCATGAAGATCATGACGCGCGCTTCTACAACAGCGAAGGCGCCGCGTGACTTAATACGTTCGGTATTTACCAGTTTGAGGGAACCTTGACGTGGAGCCATCTGCATCACCGCCCTAGTCGATCAGCGTGCGGCCGGTGAGGCGTAGGAAGACATCTTCGAGTGAGCTGCGGCGTACCAGCGAAGTGAGTGGATGCAGACCTTTTTGGTTGAGTTGATGCAGGAGCTCTTCACCATCATCGGCATACATCAAGATGCGATCTGGCAGCACTTCGATGCGATCGCACAACTCTTTAAGTTGCGGTGCGACAACAGCATTGCGATCAGATCCAAAGCGAACTTCGAGAACTTCTTTTGTGGAGTAAGACTTGATCAAACCGGCAGGGGAGTCCTCGGCCATGATCGATCCCTTATCCATGACCATTAAGCGATCACAGAGTTGCTCTGCCTCATCCATGTAATGCGTCGTAATTAATAAGGTAACGCCCTGCTCTTTAAGTCTAAAGAGGCGATCCCACAATATATGGCGTGCCTGAGGATCAAGACCAGTGGTCGGTTCATCAAGCATCAAAATTTCGGGTTCACTCACCAAGGCGCGTGCAATAGTAAGCCGGCGCTTCATTCCTCCACTCAGCGCTTCGACCTTGACCGAACGCTTTTCGACGAGTTGAGCAAAGTCCAGCAACTCTTCAATCTTGGGCCGGATAAAAGTCTTCGAAAGGCCGAAGTAGCGGCCATAGATATAGAGGTTCTCTTCAACAGTGAGGGCGTTATCCAAGTTATCCATCTGTGGAACCACGCCAAGGTGGGCTTTAATCTCTGGACCAAATTTCTCTGGATCCTTGCCCAAAATCGTGATTTCACCGCTGGTCCGAGTAAGGGTGGCAGCGATGATGCGCATGGTCGTCGACTTTCCCGCCCCGTTTGGGCCCAAGAAGCCGAAACTCTCGCCCTTGCGGACCTCAAAATCGATGCCGGCAACCGCCGTGAAGTCGCCGTAGCGCTTTACCAGCTGCTTTGCCTCTATTAGAACCTCTGAATTACCCATAGAGGGTCAAGGGTAACGACCTCTCTCAGGTGGTGCTGACAATCTCGCCCGAGCTAGTGACGGATTTCAACCGCTCTGTGGGCGTGGGTGGGAGTGGGTGGGGAGTGGTGGAGCCAAAGTGGATAGGGGTGGTTGAAAAAGGAGAAAAGTGGAGTAAAGTGGGGAATGTCATCAATTCGGGGGAATTGCAGACGTGAAAGTGGTTGAAAAAGGGGATAAAGATGTTCTTAGGGACCCACGAGCCAAAGCTCGATGAGAAGGGTCGCCTGATCTTGCCCGCCCGCTTCCGGGATGAACTCTCCAAAGGGCTAGTTATTACCAAAGGCCAGGAACGCTGTCTCTATGTCTTTCCTCTGGGGGAGTTCACCGAAATAACCGAGCGGATGCGCCTCGCCCCAGTCACCGAGAAAGGCGCTCGCGATTACATGCGCGT
>CAIWWH010000109.1 GCA_903916385.1 uncultured Actinomycetes bacterium | reverse complement strand
GAGGACACCCTGCGCAATTGGTGACCAGACAATCTGGCCGATTCCCTCTTTCTCGGAGAGCGGTACTACTTCCTTTTCAATTACGCGCCAGAGCATCGAGTACTGCGGTTGGCTCGAAACGAAGCGGGTCCAGCCGTGCTCTCTTTGGATGCTGAGGGCGCTCTTGATCTGCTCAGCGTTCCACTCCGAAAAGCCGATGTAGTTGACCTTCCCCTGGCGGATGAGATCCTCAAAGGCTTGGAGCGACTCCTCGAGCGGAGCCTCGAAATCAAAGCGGTGCATCTGATAGAGATCGATGTGATCGGTATTCAATCGCTTGAGGGAGGCGTGGACAGACTCCATGATGTGCTTGCGCGAGAGGCCACGGTCATTCTTCCCAGTACCCGTAGGCCAGTAGACCTTGGTGAAGAGCTCGTAGGACTCACGCCTTACTCCCTTAAGAGCCTTGCCCAAGACCGTCTCAGCACGAGTTCCAGCGTAAACATCTGCGGTATCAAAAGTGGTGATTCCTTCGCTGAGGGCAGCCTTAACACATTTGATAGCGGCATCTTCTTCTACTTGACTGCCGTGAGTGATCCAATTGCCGTAAGCAATCTCTGAGACATACATTCCTGATGAGCCGAGGCGACGATATTCCATGTTGAAACCATACTCCCCCGAAAGCGTGTCCGCCTTGAAAACTTAGGAGTTGGGGTGGCCGCGTGCTAACTTTCGTCCACCAAAGTTCTCTGAACCGCGGTGGTATTGGTAAGAGCGAAGTCGGTGTGAATCCGACGCTGTCCCGCAACTGTGTTGAAGCCTCGAGCTTCTAAGTCAGGTCGCCTCTCTCAACTATCGAAGTATCCGACCTCGGAGGAAGGTCGGGCCTTTAGAACTCATCCGAGATTCTCAAAGCCCAACATTTCCTCCCTCAACCCTTGGGGGAGTTTTTTTTATGTTTACAAAGAGATGGCGCGCGATTGCGCCAGCGCTACTGCTACTCACAACATTTATTACTGCAACTGGATCAGCCTCTGCGACAACCGAGCCCGGGCGGATCATCTCGCTCTCACCAAGCGCCACCGAGATTCTCTTTGGCATCGGAGCAGGCTCACAAGTTATCGCTGTAGACGACAACTCGGACTATCCCAACAACGCTCCCTTCAGCAAGCTCTCTTCATTCACTCCGAATGTTGAAGCGCTCGCGGCTTATCATCCCGATCTAGTGGTGCTGCAATCTTCCGCAACAAATGCCGCCACGATTCAGAGCGATCTGCAAAAGTTGAAGATCAATGTTTTTCTGGAGGTAACTCCTTCGAATATCACCGAGGCCTACGCAGAGTTTCTAGCGCTTGGCAAGGTCACCGGCCACCCTTCGCGTGCGAAGGCACTCGTTGCCACAATGAAGGCACAGATCGCAGAGATTTTGGCCAAAGCGAAGAAGAAGAACCCGGTCACTATCTTCCATGAGCTTGATAACACCCTTTATTCGGCAGATTCGACGACCTTTATCGGACAGATTTATTCTGACTTCAATTTCTCCAACATCGCTGATCCTGCACACGCTGGTGGGTATCCACAATTGAGTGGAGAGTCAGTTATCAAGGCCAATCCGCAGGTGATCTTCCTCGATGATGGCCCGTATGGAGAGTCCGCTTCTACCGTCGCAAGCCGTCCTGGTTGGTCCGCTATATCGGCGGTGAAGAACAAGCACGTGATAGTTCTGCCTCTCGATATTCCAGATCGTTGGGGCCCACGCCTTGTCGACTTTTATCGCTTCATCGCACAAGCCACAGCGAAGATTAATTAAGGACTAGACCCTCATGAGCACAGAACCAGGAGCCATCGCCAAGATTTGGAATTGGCGAATCACTGCGTTCTGTGCTCTGATCTTGCTCGCAGTGACAATCGCAGCCGTCAGTTTTGGGCCAATCTCAATCAACTTCTTTAAGGTATTTAAGACTCTCTTTGATCTTCCGGGCGGAAGTACCGGTCAAGATCGCACCGTTATCTTGCAGTTGCGCTTACCGCGAGTGATCTTGGGGGCGCTGGTGGGTTCCGCCCTTGCAACAAGTGGCGCGGTGTACCAAACGGTCTTCCATAATCCTTTGGCCGATCCATACCTACTAGGCGCCGCCAGCGGTGCAGGGTTGGGTGCGACCATTGCTCTGACAAGTACTAATCACAATCTCTACGGAGCACTTCCCATCTTCGCCTTTCTCGGTGGAGTTCTCGCGGTCTTTACCTCTTTTATCATCTCAGGAAAGTTTTTTGCCGATCCTAATTCGCTCTTGCTCTCTGGAATTGCGGTTGGCTCTTTCGCCACCGCGATTCAGACTTATCTACAGCAGCGTCATAGCGCAGCTCTCCGTCCGGTTTACTCGTGGATTCTGGGTGATCTGACGAGCGCCAGTTGGAGCGTAGTTGCCTGGTCTTCAATCTACATCGCAATTGCTCTGATCATCTTGTTTAGCGTTGCAAAGCAACTAGATGGTCTGATGTTGAGCGATGAAGAGGCTTACTCACTGGGTATCAATCCAAAGCGCTTGCGAATCATTGCCGTAGCAGCAGCGACTCTTGCGACCGCAACCGCGGTATCTGCATCTGGCCTTATCGGTTTTGTGGGAATCGTTGTCCCACATCTAGTGCGCGGACTCACCCATCGGGTTACTAACCGCTCTCTCATCACTATCGCGATGGCCGGAGCGGCATTTTTGGTGGTGGCAGATCTTGGCGCTCGCACCCTGCTCTCCCCCGCTGAACTTCCCATTGGGGTTATTACCGCCTTTGTGGGCGCCCCATTCTTCTTAGTTGTACTTCGCAATCGCAGGAGGGTTTCGCAGTGACCATCGTCGTAACAGATTTAACGGTTCGGTATGGCGAGAAGGTTGTACTCAACGATATCTCCCTCGACATCGCCTCCGAGAAGTGGACCTGTCTAGTTGGCCCCAACGGCGCTGGCAAGACCACATTCCTCAAAGTTCTCTTGGGAATGGCGCCATATTCTGGAAGTATCAAGGATCACGGCATCGAGGTTTTTAACAACCATAAGCGAAACGTCGCCTTTGTTCCACAGCATCCGCAGATTCCGCAAGGGATGACCGTTGCTGAGTACGTCATGCTTGGTCGCTCGAAGCGCGAAGGATGGGGTAATGAATCGCTTACCAGCCGCTCATACGTTCACAGAGTTTTGCAAGAGACCCACCTCTTTGGAATGCAGGGCAACTTGGTTTCGCACCTCTCGGGCGGAGAGATGCAGCGAGCACTTATCGCACGCGCTCTGGCTCAAGAGCCTGAGTTGATACTTCTTGATGAACCAACGAGCGCCTTGGATCTCCATCATCAGATATCGGTGCTCAACAACATCGAACTCCTCAAAGAAGAGGGGGTCACCATCATTTCTACGATGCATGACATCACCCTGGCGGCGATGTTCGCCGAAAGAATCGTCATCATGAAAGAGGGGAAGGTCCTTCTCTCAGGCGCCTCTCACGATGTGATCCACTCACCTGAGCTCAGAAGCGCCTTTGACAACCGAATCGACGTCCACACGCTCGATACAGGGCGTCCCGTGATTGTGGCGAGCAAGGCAGAGCCGCGGTAACCGGGAGGAACCTGTTATTTACCTCACATTATGTGTGTTACCCTGTTTTAGACAAAATTGTCTGATAAGAGAATTGCTCGTACGACAGTGAGTCGTTTTGAGTTTGTTCGCCGGCCACGTGGCCTCTCTTTTAATGAGATGAGCAAGAAATCTTACATTCACGACTTAAATTCCACGCCATAACTATCGTCTCCGCCATGGTGCTTGCCGTGCTGATCTCCGCACCGGTTCGTGCCACTGATATGACCCTGACCATTACCACACCCAGCGCTCCACCTCCTCCTGCTGGTTCATTAACGATCTCCGTTCCTGCGACCTTTGACCTGGGAAGCTCTACCGCGGGGGCAACAATCGCTCCAACGATGGGATCGGTCACCGTCACCGATACCCGTGGAACCGCTGCAGGATGGACCGTCGGGGTAATTGCTAGCGCGCTGACGAACACCACAGTTGGAAACACCATTACTCCCACGGCGATGAGTTACTCAACGGGTCTCATCACTACAACTGGGACGGTCACCATGCTGGAACAAGATCAAACAAACCTCACGGGGGTGGTTCCCATTGCAACCGCCTCGCTGGGAAGTGGAATCTTCAGTGCAACCTGGACCCCTTCGCTAGACATTGTGATCGCCCTTGGTTCTGCTGATGGGGTTTACTCCGGAACCCTTACCCACTCCGTCGCGTAGTGGTGCAGAGCAGTAATCAAGGAGGCCTTGGAATCCGCATCTCGCAGATTCCAAGTGAGGTTGAGAGCCTTCCGAACTCTGGAATTTATATCGTTACTCGCCTGCTGCCTTCCACAACTCACACTCAACGTCTTGAGGTATCGAACTCCACAACTAAGCCGATGCATGTTTTGATCTACCCCGGGCCGGCCAAATTGGTTGATGGCAACTTTCTACCTCTCGCGCAAGGCTCCAAAAGCGAACTTGTCTCCTGGAGCAGCGTCTCGCCTTCCTCAATCGATCTTCCTCCAATGAAAAGTTCTGAAGTTACCGTCACGATCAAAGTGCCTGCGGAAGTTTCACCTGGGACCGATTTCGGGGTTATCTGGGCGGCCGTGGCTTCAACTCCCTCCGCTTCGGGGGTAGTTAGCATCAACCGTGTAGGAATTCGCATGTACACCCCGGTGGGAACAACGACAACCTCGAGTACCCCTCCTCCAGTGAGCTCGGGTCACTCTCACACCTCCGAATTTCAATGGTTGGTGATTGGAATTCTTGCCTTTGCGGTCTGCGCACTGGCCTATCGCGAACTCCCCTTCGTCAAGAAGCAACGAAAGGAACGTAGACGCGCCCTCAAGAAACTAGAGCGCCGATAGTTAACGAACGTGAGAAGCGATGAACGGTGGCTTGACCACCTTCACCACGCTTGAACGTCCCCTCACATCAATTGTTAGTTCGCTATCTAGAGCGATATCTGGACGCACCAGAGCCAGTCCGATCCCTGTCTTAAGAGTTGGCGAGAAAGTTCCACTCGTCACTTCGCCAACTATCGCTCCGCTTGAATCTAGAACATTCATGCCTCCGCGTGGAATTCCACGATCCTGGGCGAGCAAACCTCGAAGCACTCTGGGAACGCCCGCTGCCTTCTCCGCAACCAAAGCATCGTGGCCGTGGAAAGCAGGCTTACCCAGAGCAACAGCCCATCCTGCACTTGCTTGAAGTGGAGAAATTTCTAAAGAGAGTTCATGTCCGTGGAGTGGATAGCCCATCTCGGTTCGCAAGGTATCGCGCGCGCCAAGTCCACAGACTCGACCATCTACTTTGCCAAGCACACCGACGAGAAGCTCCCAGAGAGGAACAGTCGAGCTCCAAGAAGGAATCAACTCATAGCCAAATTCACCGGTGTATCCGGTGCGACAGACGATGACATTTCCTAAATTCTCATAGCCAGGAATGGTGACCTCACTAAAGGCCATGTAATCGAGTTCTACTTCAATTCCCAATTCCGCGAGGAGTGCCTTGCTCTTAGGACCTTGAACCGCAAGTACTCCAAAATCATGGTGTGCATTCTTGATTGTTAGCCCTAGATCATTGGCGGCTTCAAGAACTGCGAATACGGCTGCACAGTTGGCGGCATTGGGAACCAAGAGAAATTTGCTCTCGCTATAGCGATAAATGATCAGGTCATCGATCACTCCACCAGTTTCATCGCAGAGCAAGTTGTACTGCGCGCTGCCATGCCCGATGCGATCGAGGTCATTGGTGAAGATTCGATTGAGGAAAAGGAGCGCCCCTAGACCAGAAACTTCAATCTTGCCAAGGTGGGAGACATCGAATACTCCGACGCTCTCGCGAACGGCAGTGTGCTCAGCGATGACTCCGCCGGTGCTGAGATCGCCGATGGCTTTTGGATACTCGATCGGCATCTGCCAACCGCCAAAATCAGCGAGCTTTGCACCAACCTGAGAATGCCAATCGAAGAGCGGTGATTCCATTTCTGTAACTTATCTCAACTCGTGGCGACTTTCTTCAGTTCGAGTTCTCAACGAACCTTCGAAGTGAGAGGATTGGCAGATGGCCACTTTGAAATCTGCCCCTCGAACATCCAGCGAAGTACTCGTACTCGGACTCTCCGCAAAAGCTGGAAAGCTAACGATCCACCCGAATATTGAAGGTATCCCCTCAATCGCAAAGGAGAACAAAAAGTTGCTCGCGATTTTGGGCGATCTGGGAGCTACGGGTAAGGCCGACGAGGTAATCAAGGTTTCTTATAGTGGGCCGCGCTTGATCCTCTTCACGGGATTCGGAACGACTGCAGCAACGTACTCTCACGAAACACTGCGCCGGGCAGCTGGTGCGGCGACCCGCGCGCTCGCAGGGCAGACACAAGCGGACTTCGCGCTGCCGAATAGCAATCTTGCTGAATTCGCAGCGATCGCCGAAGGAATCGCTCTTGCCGCCTACGACTTCAATGAATTCCGCGGCTCATCCAAGGCCGCCCAGAAATCTCCGCTCAAGGCCGCGACGATTATTTCGACTCTTGGCACTAGCCCAGCAGGCAAGGCAGCCATCAAGAGGGCCGACCTGCTGGGCGAATATGTCGCGATCACCCGCGATCTGGTCAATACTCCACCTTCGCACTTGACTCCAATCACCTTTACGGCGCAGATGAAGAAGATTGCGCTGAGCCTCGGGATCAAAGTCGAGGTTCTTAACGAGGTACAGCTACAGGCAAAGGGGTACGGCGGTATTTATTCTGTGGGTCAGGGATCAGCTAACCCTCCTCGTCTTCTCCATCTGACGTACGCCCCGCCCGCTTCGATCAAGCCAAAGAAGCGCTTTGCATTCGTGGGCAAAGGCATCACATTCGACTCCGGGGGTTACAACCTCAAGGGAATCGTCGGCCTGGCGGATATGAAGTCCGATATGAGCGGTGCTGCTGCTGTAGTCGCGGCCACCTTCGTTATCGCCGCGCTCAAGCTTCCTGTAGCAATTGATACCTATGCCTGTCTGGCTGAGAACATGATCAGCGGTGAAGCCACCCGACCTAGTGACATCATCACTATTCTGGGTGGCAAGACGGTCGAAGTTCTCAACCCTGATGCCGAAGGTCGTCTTGTTCTTGCTGATGGTCTGGTGCGCGCTGCCCAAGATGGCGAGCGCAACGGCGGACTAGACGGGATAGTCGACGTTGCGACCCTAACTGGGGCCCAGGTGATCGCCCTGGGAACCCGTACTTCAGCCGTAATGACCAACAACGAAGATTTCTGCGCCCTCTTCCTGGATGCAACTGGAAATTCAGGCGAAGCGTTCTGGCCGATGCCGTTGCCTGAGGATCTCAAAGAGGTAATCGCCTCCCCTTCGGCCGACATGATTAACGCTAACCCTGCCAATCGCGCAGGTGGCATGCTCGTCGCTGGCGTCTTCCTCAAGGAGTTCGTCCCAGATGACATCCCATGGCTCCACCTGGATATCGCTGGAACCGCGCTTACTCACGAGGCTCATGGCTATACCCCTGTTGGTGGCACTGGGGTCTCGGTTCGCTCCCTTGTTGCGCTAACCGAATTGGCGGTTGGAAGCCGGAAGTAGGGGCAGAAGTCAATGAGAAGAGCGGGTTCAACTCATGGCAGGATTAGCCCTAAATGCGGCTTACGTAGAAAAGGTGAAGTGTGAACGAATTTGATCTCGTAATCCTCGGCGGCGGAAGCGGCGGTTATGCCTGCGCGCTGCGAGGAGCTCAACTTGGACTTTCAGTAGTGCTCATCGAGAAGGACAAGGTCGGAGGCACCTGCTTACACCGCGGCTGTATTCCAACAAAGGCGCTCCTGCATGCAGGAGAGATTGCAGATAACGCTCGTCACGCATCAGATTTTGGAGTCAACGCACAATTCATCTCAATAGATATGTTGGCAGTTAATGCCTACAAAGATGGTGTGATCTCTAAGTTGCACAAGGGTCTGCAAGGTCTCGTGAAGTCACGCAACATCACCTATGTCGAAGGCCACGGTCGGCTCGTTGCCAAGAATCAGGTTGAGGTCAACGGCACCGTGTACACCGGCAAGAACGTCGTGCTGGCAACCGGCTCTTACGCTAAGACACTTCCTGGGTTAGAAATTGATGGCACACAGATAATCACAAGTAACGAAGCAATGGCTCTTGAGTACGTTCCCAAAACAGCGATTGTGCTCGGTGGTGGAGTTATCGGATGCGAGTTTGCATCTGTCTGGAACTCCTTTGGATCTGATGTCACGATCATTGAGGGTCTGCCACGACTAGTTGCTCTTGAGGATGAAACTTCGAGCAAGCAACTTGAACGCGCCTATCGCAAGCGCGGAATTAAGTTTGAAGTGGGCGTAAAATTCGCTTCCGCTACGAAGGGTCCTGAGGGAGTCACGGTTACCCTTGAAAACGGAGCCACCCACACCGCTGATGTTCTGCTCGTGGCAGTCGGACGCGGACCAATTTCGGCAAACCTTGGTTACGAAGAGGCAGGCCTCACAATGGATCGTGGTTACCTCATCGTTGATAACAAGTGCCGCACAAATGTTCCCGGAATCTGGGCTGTTGGAGATTTGATCCCGACCCTGCAATTGGCGCACGTTGGCTTCGCTGAAGGAATTTTGGTGGCTGAGGAGATCGCAGGACTCAACCCTCGCCCAATCAACTACGAGGGCGTCCCTCGTGTTACATATTCTGAGCCTGAGGTTGCTTCGGTCGGTTTGACGACCGCCCAAGCGAAGGAGCGTGGCTACGACGTTGTTGAAATCAGCTACGACCTCGCTGGCAACGGTAAGGCGAACATCTTGAAGACGTCTGGCTCAGTAAAGCTCGTTGCAGAGCGCAATGGCCCAGTCCTCGGTGTACATATGGTCGGCTCGCGTGTTGGCGAATTGCTCGCCGAAGGACAACTCATTTACAACTGGGAGGCGACGGCAGCCGATGTCGCTCCTCTCATCCACGCTCACCCAACCCTCTCTGAGGCGTTGGGCGAGGCGCACTTAGCACTTGCTGGCAAACCACTGCACGCCCACGGGTAATAGGAGATAACGCGATGACCTTTTCAGTAACCATGCCTGCACTCGGTGAGTCAGTTACCGAAGGCACAGTCACTCGTTGGCTGAAGAACGAGGGCGATCACGTCAACGTTGATGAGCCTCTCCTCGAAGTCTCGACTGACAAGGTTGATACCGAGATCCCTTCACCCGTTTCAGGCACTCTGACCCGCATCGTCATCGCTATCGACTCAACTGTTGCAGTCGGAGCTGAGCTTGCAGTGATCGAAGATGGTGCGGCTGCAGCCGCCCCAGCGCCTGCAGCGACTCCAGTTGTGGAGGTCCCTGCCCCAGTTGTTGAAACCCCCGCACCAGTTGATGCCGCCCCTGTTAGCGCTGCCGCTGGCGTAGTCGTCACAATGCCTGCCCTCGGTGAGTCAGTTACAGAAGGCACCGTTACTCGTTGGCTCAAGAACGTTGGCGACACAATCAACGTAGACGAGCCACTCCTGGAAGTTTCGACTGACAAGGTTGATACCGAGATTCCATCGCCTGCTACAGGAACGATTCTTGCTATCGATGTAGCGGTTGATTCGACGGTCGCTGTTGGAGCTCGTTTAGCTTTGATCGGCGCAGCAGGTGCTGCAACTGTCGTAGCGGCTTCTGCCCCAGTTGCACCGGTCGTTGAAGCACCAGCTCCTGTCGCGGCCGCGCCCATTGCAACGCCTCCTCCTCCACCTGCAGCTCCAGTTGCGACGCCAGTTCCAGTGATGGCTGCGCCTGCTGCTCCAGTTGCTCTCG
>CAIWWH010000108.1 GCA_903916385.1 uncultured Actinomycetes bacterium | reverse complement strand
CGCTTATCTACCCTCCAGCGGGAGTGGTGAAATGGCAGACACGCAGGTCTTAGGAACCTGTGTCTTCGGACGTGCGGGTTCAAGTCCCGCCTCCCGCACTCTGTTCCACCGCCACCTTCTGGCTACTTGGTAGCCACTTTACGGTTATAGGCTCTTTAGGCAAGGATGTCGCTGCAGAAAATCGTCAAATGTGATCACGCCAGTGAGCGCAGAGAATGTGAATCATGGAAGGACCCCCAAATGGCTGAGAAGAATTTTCTCTCGTGGCTTGGTTTTAAGGATGAAGAGGGTCCAACAGGGTCTAGCACTTCGAGCACTGGTACCCCATCTGGCGGTGCCACACCCAAGAGTTCAAGCACATCAACTGGCAACGCCACATTCGAGAGGATCCGCGAGTTAGAGGCAGAGCTTGCCGATCTGCGCGCCCGTCGCGATATCACCAGCCTCACCGAAGAAGAGTTTGAAATTCTTGCAACAGAGACTGCCACATCACTTATCAAGACCGCCCAGGCGCGTGAGGCGCGCGCCATCGCGGCTGCGCAGCGTGCACTTTCCGAAGCGCAACAAGCTGCCAAGCAATTGACTGAAACTGCCGAGACCAAGGCGCGCACCGTACTGCAGAGCGCTGAAGGTCGGGGACGGAAATATATTGAAACTGCCGAATTCGAGGCGAAAGAAGCTCTCGCCAAGGCGACGAAGAGCGCGCAAGAGTTGATCGTAGCCAAGCAGCGCGAGGCAAACACGATTACCTCATCTGCAAAACGCGAAGCAGAACGTGTCATTGCTGAGGCAACTGCCGATATTGCGAACTTCAAGAATTGGCTGACGAGCGCAGTTGAAGAGTCAGAGCGCCTACAGAAGATTCAACATCAAGCGCTGCTCACCGCTGAGGAAGGGATTCGTCAAGCACGCAGCCGTCTATCTACAGCATTTGAACGCCTCTCCACTTTGGGGGCGAGTGTCGAGGGAGCCCTCGATGAGAGCAATCGTCCCAAGGAGAAGGATTTCGCCCAAACTACGGCGCCGGCCGCAGAGAAGAGCCAGCCTGCAAGTAAGCGCGAAACTACCGCAGCGAGCACTCGCCCTTATGTACGAGCCGCTGCAAAACCAGTTGCCCCAACCCGCAAGAGTGTTGGAAGACCGCCTAAGCGCAAGTAATGGCGGTTAAACCCTCCCGCTACATTGCACCGATCGATGGGCTGCGAGCTCTAGCCGTAAGTGCAGTAATTCTTTATCACTTGGGAATCTCATGGATTCCGGGTGGCTTCTTAGGTGTTGACCTCTTCTTTGTAATAAGTGGATACGTAATTACTCGATTGATGCTCGATTCGATCATGAGCAAGAGTGCGCTTGATCTACGCGAGTTCTATTGGGCGCGCGTGCGTCGCCTACTCCCCCCGCTCATCTTTATGTTGGTCGGTACCTCTTTCATCATCGCCGCTTGGAAGCCCGATGCCATTCACCGCTTCTTGAGCGATCTTCCCTATGTGTTAACAGGAAGTGAGAACTGGCATCTCGTTGCGGTACATCAAGACTATTTCCAGGCAATTGGAAGACCGCCTCTCTTGCAACACACCTGGTCGCTGGCCGTTGAGGTGCAGTTCTATATTCTCTGGCCGCTCATCCTCTTGGGAATCCTGCGTTATCTTGGCAAGAAGATGGTGGCACGAGCCTCCCTCGTGATCGCCTTCATCTCAGGTCTTGCCCTCTTTATATATTCGCTTCGGGTTGACTCCAACTCTACAAATCAGATCAGTCATATTTATTTTGGTACTGATACACATAGTCTGGGCCTATTTATTGGAGCGGCACTTGCTGTGAGTTGGGTGCCAGCTAACCTCAATAAGCAGATCTCAGAGCGCGCCCAAGATTTTGTCGATGGAATCGGAGTATTCGGTTTACTCGGTTTACTCTGTTCTTTCTTCTTCATTGATGAATCCAATCCGGCTCTCTACAGAATTGCCTTTCCTTTGGCCGCTCTCTTTGGCGCTGCAACCATCACCTCCTTAGTTCACCCTGCATCTAGATTTGCGCCCCTACTCAGTGCACGTCCAATTCTTTGGATCGGTCAACGCTCTTACGGAATCTATTTATGGCACTGGGTTGTCTTCCAGGTGACGAGACCCAACGTTGACTTGGCTGGCGCAAACTGGGCTATCAATTGCGCGCGGATATTGATCGTCATCGCGCTCGCAGATATCTCGCTGCGTTGGGTAGAGATCCCGATCCGCCGCGGCCAACTCACCAACTGGTTGCGTGGAATGAAGTACCGAAGTAAATCGGTACAGCGAGTACAGCGTAGCTGGATCCTTGTCGGAGTAATCACTCTCGTTGCGACAACAACAGGAGCCGCTTTCGCTGCTCTCCAGCAAGACTCCAACAACTCAAGGATTGCTGCACCAATCAAAACACCTGCTAAAACAGAGACTCCTCTCGCCACTCCTGTCGCAGCGCCTGGACTCTGGGTCACCGGAGATTCGATCATCCTCGGCATTCGCGAAAAGTTACAGAGCCACTTTCCAATTGCACTGATAAATGCCCGCGTTGGAAGGCAGATCGGCGAATTAATTCAGGTGGTGCAGAGCGATAAGAGTGGTCTAGCGAAATCACCGGTGATCTTCGATCTAGGAAATAACAATCACTTAACCGAGAGCGATGTACGTACCCTCTTTGACCTCCTGCAGAACCAACCCAAGATGATCGTTGTCGATACGGCGGTGCCGCGGGCATGGCGTGATGACAATAATCGCATCATTCGCTCGGTAATCGCTGATTTCCCGCAAGCCCACCTCGTTGACTGGGCCACAATCTCACAGGGCCATCCCGAATACTTCGGACCTGATGGGGTACATCTCAGCGAAAGTGGGAGCACTGTTTACGTGGGCGCGATCCTAGAAGCCTTGCAGCAATAAAAAACTCACCTCCTGTAGGAGCGAGGTGAGTTTGAAAGTCTTACAGAATTAAGCGAATTGACCAGGAAGACCGAAGATCTTTCCAGCCACAGTGTTGCCATCGGAGTAGACCGCTGAAATCTTAAATGAGGTCCATCCCGCTGTCCCCCCCTTGGTAACGTCGAGGGAGAGTTGGGTCGCAGGAATTGTCGCGATCAACTTAAATGCGCCACCACTGTTGGATGCCTCTACGTTGTAGGTAGTAAGACCTGTTGCGCCGGGTGCTGGCGACCAGAAGATCGTTGCACCAGTTGCGGTGTAGTGCGCAACGATTCCTACTGGGGCTAAATCAGAGGCAGCACCGGCTGTAGTCGTTGCCGCGGATGGGGCTGCGGAGGCGACCGAGATACTTGCTGGAGAAGAAGTGTCAGATGCCATTGCGCTAGGGGTCACTGCAGAAGTATCTGTCGCAGTGGCCGCAGGTGTGGCAGTGGAGGTTGATTCAGAGGTGGTCGTCTTGTGGTTACGCGCTACAACTAGCACAGCAATAGCAATTACGCCGATTACCACCCAGAGAACGACACGGGAGGAGGATTTCGGGTTAGTGACGACCGGCTTTGGAGCGGGGGCGGTGACCACTGGAGCAGAAGTAGCATCGATCTGAACGTCGGGATTTGCCGAGCTGATTGTCACAACAGGGGTTGCGGCTGTGGTTGCGGCTGTGGCGACCTTCTTAGCAGCGGTTTTTTTGGCTGGAGCCTTCTTTGCTACTGCCTTCTTTGTTGCTGCCTTCTTGGCGGCGACCTTTTTGGCAGCAACCTTCTTGGTTGCGCCCTTCTCTGCTACAGCTTTTTTAGCGGGGGCCTTCTTGGCGACGGACTTCTGAGCGGTCTTTTTGACTGCCACGGTGACTCCTCAAGTAAATTTCAAAAGCCCTGTTCAGGGCGGTTGCACTAATAAGAAAATCGTACCTTAGTTAAATTGAACTTCTGGGTAGTCCACGCACGACCAGCGCTTACAAAAGGCGAATTAACTCAGGAAGTATTGCTTGTAGCGCTCTTCCACGATGGCTAATACGATCTTTTACCTCAGAGGGAAGTTCGGCGGTTGTCTTGGTATACCCCGATGGTTGAAAGATGGGGTCATAGCCGAAGCCATTTGCGCCGCGCGGTTCTAGTACCAATTCGCCAAGAATTTCACCCTCACGAATAACCTCCTGTGCGCCCGAAATGTGCCCTTTTGGAATTACCAGGGCGACTGCACATTTAAAGCGAGCTCCCAATGGCGGGTCGCCTAGCTCTGCAATTTCGCGCAGTACCTTATTTAAGTTTGCTTGATCATCCCCGTGCGCGCCGGCCCAACGGGCAGAGAAGATGCCCGGCGCTCCTCCCAGAGCATCTACACAGAGCCCACTGTCATCGGCGAGGGCTGGCAGGCCCGTGTAAGCAGCGATCTGCTCCGCTTTAAGCAGAGCATTTTCGGCGAAGGTCGTCCCGGTCTCCTCAACATCAGGCATTTCGGGGAAATCTCGCAGCCCTAAAACCTGAATATTTAAGTTCGCCTCATTGAGCATCCGCTCGAACTCCTCGACCTTGCCGAGATTGCGAGTCGCTAATACGACCTTCTTGGCAGAACTCTCTTGCGCGTGCATCGCTTTTAAGCCAGGGCCGCAGCTTGTAGAGCAGTGAGTTCAGCGCAACCGGCAACTCCAAGGTCGAGGAGTTGATTGAGGAGTGCGCGATCAAATGGAGTTCCTTCGGCAGTTCCTTGCACCTCGACAAATTTTCCATCCCCCGTGCAGACGATATTCATATCGGTATCTGCATCGACATCCTCTTCATAACAGAGATCGAGCATGGGTACGCCCTTAACAATTCCAACACTCACTGCAGCGACTGATTGGCGCAGCGGCTGACGATCACCAATGATGTGGCCCTTGCTCTTTGCCCATGTGATTGCATCAGCGAGCGCAACATAAGCACCCGTGATTGCAGCGGTGCGCGTACCACCATCTGCTTGCAATACATCACAGTCGATAACAATTGTGTTCTCACCCAATGCGTGGGTATCGACAACGGCGCGCAGGGAGCGGCCTACCAAGCGAGAGATCTCTTGAGTTCTTCCGCCCAACTTTCCCTTAACGCTCTCTCGATCGGAGCGAGTGTGAGTGGCACGTGGAAGCATGGCGTACTCACTTGTCACCCAACCTTGGCCCTTGCCGGTTAACCAGCGTGGAACACCCGGAGTAAATGAGGCGACGCAGAGAACGCGAGTATTTCCAAATTCAACAAGTGCAGAACCCTCGGCATTTTTCAACCAATTGCGAGTAAATGTGATGGGGCGCAGTTGATCATTTGCGCGATTTTCTAGACGTTGACTCATTATCTTCTCTGCTCCTAGATAGGTGGAATGCGAACTGAACTCTTAAATTTGTCCTTCGACCTTGTGTACCTCTGGGCCCAAGAATCTGCGCGCCAATTTGCTAAATGAATCCGTATCGCCGGTAGCTATGAATTTGTATGTGGGGGAGCCTGACTCGTTAAGGAGATCCTTTTCAACTAGGGTGCGATATAAATCCTTCGCCGTCTCCTCGGCGCTGGAGACCAGAGTGACGTTATCCCCCATGACATAGGAAATCACTCCCGTGAGGAGCGGGTAGTGGGTGCAACCAAGTACCAACGTGTCGATATCTGCCTCAATGAGGGGACGGAGATATTCGCGAGCGACTGCCGTGATGGCTGGCCCAGAGGTCTCTCCACGCTCCACAAATTCCACAAAGGCTGGGCAGGCGACGGAGGTGATAGTCAGTTGCGGGGCAGCGGCGAAGGCATCCAAATAAGAGCCAGATTCGATGGTGGCGTTTGTTCCGATTACTCCCACTCGACCAGAGCGGGTGGCGGAAACCGCGCGACGGGCTGCCGGTTGTATGACCTCTAATACCGGAATTTCATAGCGCTCGCGAGCATCGCGCAGAGTGGCAGAGCTGGCGGTATTGCATGCAATGACGATCGCCTTCACGCCTGCCGCGACTAACTCATCCATTATCTCGAGGGTAAAGGAGCGTACCTCGGCGAGTGGACGAGGGCCGTACGGCCCGCGCGCGTTATCCCCCACGTAAATTATTGACTCACCTGGAAGTTGATCAATGATGGCTCGTGCCACTGTAAGTCCACCTAAGCCAGAGTCGAAAACTCCAATGGGGGCTGCAGAAGTTGGGTGGGACACCTGAGCATTCTAGCCGCCAGCGAGGAGGGTCAGCAGGTTCTCCTGCATCCACCCGAGCCAGAAATACACGGCATAAAGCGACTTCTGCGGATCCTCCTCTGTAAGAGTTTCAAAGAGATCGAAAGACTCGGGGGTGATCTCCAACCGTACAGAGAGCGCTAAGCGCAGATCGTTAATCGCCAATAACCAATTTTCAGGGTTGAGATCTTCGATGATACCCGCGTGATCTTCATCCACGAGCACTTCTAACCCAGAGCGCACCTCCGCCAAAATGCGCTTCTTCTTCCCGCGTAGCGTGGGCTCGGTATAACGCCGAAAATCTGCCGCCGCCTCTGGATCTGCATATGCATTGGGCAGGAGTCGAAGGAGGACGGGATCCTCGGGGGCCGTGACCTCTTCGGGTGCGGCCTTCAATTGGGACATCAACTGTGCAAATGGATCGCTATCGTCGTAGTGATGATTGAAATCGCCCTCACCAAGAAGCTCTAGAAGTTGTTCAACGAGATTAATAAGTATGTGCGCCTCATCAAGCGAGAGGGCAAGTGCGTAGATCCCACCATTTCGCGAAAATGCCGACATTAGTTGGACCTGCTAAATCTTGTCATCGCGTTGCAGGGTCGCCCAGAGGCCGCGTTCGTGTAGACGTTGCACATCGCGCTCCATCTCTTCACGTGAACCAGTCGAGACGGCAGCCCGACCCTCTGTATGCACCTGCATCATCAAAGCGTGAGCTTTCTCCTGCGAGAAGCCAAAGAGTTTCACAAAGACGAAGGTTACGTAGCTCATAAGGTTAACGGGATCGTCCCAGACGATGGTTGTCCAAGGCCTATCGACAAGTTGCGAGATATCGAGATCGGATTCAATGAGCGTGTCACTTGCCATCGCACTCCCCCGTTCTGCCTTCGTAAATTACTCTCTCGTTATTTAACGGACCCAGACTGTAACAAAATCTGTGTGCACTGCAGAGAACTGTTGATCCGCTGCAATGCTCAATTGATACGGAACAAACCCGGGCGCTAAGTTGGAGACCGAGAAGATCGCCTTCCCACTTGCATCCGTTTGCACCGTGGCACCATTGTTCAGGGCAACGGCAATCCCAGCAACCGCTGGAAGGACTTGTGCTGTGATCGAATATGGAACACCAGCCTTCATGGAAGCCGCTAAGTTCCATGTAAGCACCCGAGCGACGTTGACGGTAACAGTTGGGGTGTCGCCCTCGAGTCGCTGATAAGAACCGTCGGTAAACATTCGGATATTTGTGCTCTGCGTTAATTGCAAAGTCGCGGCAAATGCTCCATCGGAGCCCGTAATTCCATCTTGAACCGTCACCCATTGTCCCCCGCTCACCTGGGTCTGTAGGTGAACTGGTATTCCAGCGGCGGGGCTCTTATCGGGGAGGGTGAAGGTTCCCACTACATGGGTTGGCGTGCCAAAAGCAATATTGGCGGCATCGGCCGAGAGCGATGCAGCGACCGAGTCTGGGGCGATCGCCAAAGCTACAACTCGGATTGCTTGGAAGGCCGTAGGGTCCTCCATCCCAAAGGTCCACTCGGATAGCCCTCCCAAGTGATACTTCGAGACTAGGTTTGCGCGCGCCGTGAAGCTCTGTGCATCTTGAAACCAAACGGTGCGATACGCGGTGCAGGTGGTTAGAGAGCCGTTGGCGGTGGTGCCGTTATAAATCTTTTGATAGGTAAAAGAAGATTCTGCAAAAGTTTGGTTGTAGATCGGAGTTGCTCCGTAGGTGGCTGCGAGAGCCGCAACATTATGCATTACTACTGTCGAGACAACTCCGGGTGCAACTGCCTTGGTGTAATTGATGGGAAGACTTGGGCAGGTACCAATAACCTTCGTCACCCAATCTCGGCCATAACCAGGGATTCCGATATAGATCTTTGAAGCGGGGACGACCGAGAGCGCGTAGGTGACTCCACTAGTGGTCCACGCTAGTGGTCCTATTGGACCTGGACTACTGGTGGAGTAGTCGTAAGCCATGATGTGCAATTGATCAATGATGGGTGCGATCTGTGACCAGGCATAGACGTAATAACCCTTTTTCCCTGTCGCAGGATCAAAGAGTGGTGGGGTGGTTATCGACAATATCTTCCCTTGCGCATGGAGAGCTGTCGACAGATCAGAGACAAATTGCACCCAGCGACCTTGAGTCGTAGACCAGGTTGAAGTTGGATCCACATATGCAAAGTTTTCGAAGTCGAGATCAATTCCATCAAAACCATTTTGCATCACTAGATTGAAAATGGTTTTGACGATATTGGCACGCGAGAGCGGATTCGCCAATAAATTAGAGAGTGTTAATTGGGAGACGGCACCGGTCTTCGGATTGACATCCGTGTTATCAGTAATAGTTGGAATGATTTTAAAACCCGCTGCCTGCATCGATTGAAGCGGGACACACATGGGCACCGAGGGATTGGCGGGCGTGTACAGATCGGTGATCGTGTTTTGATCCTTCAAGGTGTACCAAAATGGCGAGACCTGCGAGACCAAGTCGGCATTCAGAATGGCCGAAGGCAGCGAGGTCTTCATGGAGTAGTAGGGAATCCAGCCCGACAATATTCTGCGTGGTGGTGGAGCTGGATTTCCTGCCGAAGAAGGGGTGACGCTTGGAGCTGGAGTGGGCAGCGGCGTGGGCGCAGGAGTTGGGAGAGTCCCTGGAGTACTTGGAGTTCCAAGCGGAGTAGCGGAGGGCGAAGGGCAGGGCAACACCCCTGCATGCGCGGCACCTGGGTTAACCGTTGTTACACAGGTAGCAAGTAGCAACGTGGATAGAAGTGATGCGATCCGAGACTTAGCGGCGGACCCTACGGGCCTCACTCTTTCTTCAATCCGTCGAATATCTCTTTGCAGGTAGGACAGATGGGGAACTTCTCTGGGTCACGACTGGGCACCCACTTCTTTCCGCAGAGTGCGCGGATCGGCTTGCCAGTGACCATCGCCTCGGTGATCTTCTCTTTGCGCACATAGTGCGAGAAACGTTCATGATCGCCCTCATCGGTTGGGGAGAGGCGCTCCTCCTCGAGGGTATCTGTGCCACCAATCCCAATCGGCTCGCCACGAGAGGGGGCGAAAGGGTTTTTCATAACCCCAATGTTATCGCCTACCATTACGTAATGAAGGATCTCCTGCGTACCGCCGACTTGTCGCGAAGCGATGTTGAACTCTTGCTTGATACTGCGGCGGATTTTGCGGTCAAACCTTTCTTGGCCAACTCCGCTCTGGCTAATCGCACGGTAGCGATTTATATGACCAAGCCATCGACGCGGACCCGACTGGCCTCTGAGACAGCGGTCGCCCACCTTGGCGGCACACCTATCTTTATTCGTGGCGACGATCTGCAGATTGGTCGCGGTGAAACCATTGCAGATACTGCAAGGATCATTAGTGGCTATGCATCCGCATTAATCATCAGAACTTTTAAACAATCTGATGTTGATGAACTGGGAGCCAACTCCACGATTCCTGTGATTAATGGACTCACAGATGATGATCATCCGACCCAGCTCTTGGCCGATTGGGTCACTATCCGCGAGGCCTTTGGGCGGGATATCGCTGGAAGAAAATTTACCTATATCGGCGATGGCAACAACATGGCACATGCCTGGTTGACCATGGGTGCGATCATGGGTGCGCATGTGGTGGTGGCTACCCCTGGCGGTGCTTACGCCCCAGATCAGAGTGCGGTAGATGCAGCACAGAAGATTGCAGCAAAGAGCGGTGCAACTATCGAGATTCTCACCGACCCGGAGGCAGCCGCCAAAGAGGCCAGCGTTCTCTACACCGATGTTTGGATGTCCATGGGTGATCCCGAGGAGGAGCGCTCCGCGAAGTTGCAGTCGCTCGCGCCCTTTGCCGTCACTGAAGAGCTCATGGCTCTGACCGCCTCAGATGCGATTTTTATGCACTGCCTTCCTGCCCACCGCGGCGAAGAGGTCTCTGCCGCAGTCATCGATGGCGCTCGCTCTGTGATTTGGCGTGAGGCATTTCACCGTCGCACAACTATTCAGGCTATTTTGTACCACTTAGTCCGTGGAGAATTGAGTGGGAACACCTTTTAATGGGGGTTTCACTTGAATTGCCTACTTTTTGCAGGGTCTTCTGACTAGATTAGCGCCATGCGCGTAGCCGTTCCGAAAGAGACCCGACCTGGCGAAAAACGAGTCGCCCTAGTTCCAGACATCATTTCAAAGCTTATAAAAGCTGGCCTTGATGTCGTCATTGAATCCGGAGCAGGAGTTGCAGCTGAATTCTCAGATGCACAATTTGCTGCTGCCGGTGCAACCGTTACGGCAGGCGATGTCACTCGAGACGCTGATGTCATTCTCTCTATTCAACCGCTCACTCCTGAGGGAATGAAGGCGCTGAAGAAGGGCGCCATCACTATCTCCTTCCTTTCACCTACGACTGCGGTCGATTCGATCGATGCTGCCGTGAGTGCAGGGGTAACTGCGATATCCCTTGAACTTGTACCACGCATCTCTCGCGCTCAATCGATGGATGCTCTTACCTCACAAGCCCTCTGCGCCGGATATAAGGCGGCGCTTGTAGGAGCAGAACTTTCCCCACGCTTCTTCCCATTGCTCATGACTGCTGCTGGCACAGTCACACCAGCCAACGTAGTTGTGCTCGGTGCAGGAGTTGCTGGTCTCCAAGCGATTGCGACTGCAAAGCGTCTAGGCGCAGTCGTGAGTGCATACGATGTGCGCCCCGCCTCAGCTGATGAGGTGAAGTCAATGGGTGCGAAATTTATTACTCTTGATCTTGAAGCTCTCGAAGGGGCCGGTGGATACGCTCGCGAGATGACTGAAGAGCGCGCTGCCAAGCAACGCGAACTCTTAACCCCATTTATCGCCGCTGCCAATGTGCTCATAACAACCGCGGCTGTTCCAGGTCGCGCTGCTCCTCGACTAGTTACCGCCGAGATGGTTGCAGCCATGTCTCCTGGGTCGGTTGTCGTTGACCTCGCTGCCGAGACTGGTGGCAATGTCGAAGGCACAAAGCCTGGCGAGATTGTTCTGACCGAGAACGGGGTGCGGATGTGGGGTGGCAAGGATGTTCCTAGCCAACTCGCGTATCACGCCTCAATGCTCTACTCCCGCAACGTGGTTAACCTCCTGCTCCTCATGGTCAAAGAGGGTCAGGTCGTTCCGAACTTTGAAGATGAAATTATCGATTCCGCAACCGTCACGATGAACGGCGAAAATCGCAAGGGAGCCAAGTAAATGAGTAATGGTTTAGCGCTGCTATCCATCTTCGTCCTATCAGTCTTCATCGGCTTTGAAGTGGTTTCGAAGGTTTCAACAACGCTCCACACTCCTCTGATGTCGGGAGCGAATGCTATTCACGGAATCATTTTGGTTGGTGCGATCACTGTTACCGATCACGCTGATACCAATCTTGAACTTGGACTAGGTATCGCTGCGGTAGTCCTTGCAACGATCAATATGGTGGGCGGATTTGTGGTCACGGACCGGATGCTCGAGATGTTTAAGGGGAAGCCCCGCGTTAAAAAGGATGTAGAAGCTGTTGGAGGTGAAGCCAAGTGATCAGCAAAAACCTTTATGACCTTATTGGTCTCGCTGTTGCAGTCTGCTTCATCTTGGCTCTCAAGGGCCTTTCGTCACCTAAGAGTGCCCGCCGTGGAAATCTAATCGGAGCCTTCGGTGCACTGGTAGCAACTGGTTTTGTATTCAGATCTCCCGAGATGACTCTGCATCACAAGTGGTGGATCATGGGAGCAATCGTCTTCGGTGTTGTCGTCGGCGTTCCAGCCGCCCGCCGTATTCAAATGACGCAGATGCCACAACTTGTAGCTCTCTTCAACGGAGTGGGCGGTGGAGCAGCTGCGCTCGTTGCAATCGTCGAATATTTGAAACTTGGCTCCTCTGCCAGCACACCTGACGTCGTTGCGACAGTCTTCACAGTAATTGTCGGATGCGTCTCTTTCTCTGGCTCGATCGTTACCTTCTTGAAGTTGCAAGAGATCATGACGACTCGCCCGGTTGTCTTCCCGGGTGGGCGTTTCGTTATCGCGGCAACGCTACTAGGAACTCTCGGATGCGCAGAGTGGGTTATCCACTCGATGGGCAATGTTTCGTTGACTGTCATGGCTGTACTTGCACTCCTCTTTGGTGTGCTCTTCGTACTTCCTGTTGGCGGTGCCGACGTTCCGATCGTGATCTCACTGCTCAATGCATTTACCGGCTTGACTGTGGCTGCCAGCGGTTACGTACTACAGGCAACACTTTTGATCGTCGCAGGCACCTTGGTGGGAGCTTCGGGAACCATTCTGACTCGCCTGATGGCGGCGGCAATGGGTCGTTCACTCTTTGGCACCCTCTTCGGTGCTTTCACTGCGAAGCCACAAGCTGCAGCAGTTGGTGGAGAAGTTCGCCCTGTTAAATCTGGATCTCCCGATGATGTTGCGATCTTGCTCAACTATGCGCAGCGCGTGGTTATCGTTCCTGGCTTCGGTTTAGCGGTTGCCCAAGCACAGCACACGGTTCGTGAATTAGCTGATCTCTTGACCTCAAAGGGCGTCGACGTTGCCTATGGAATTCACCCGGTTGCTGGACGTATGCCAGGTCATATGAATGTTCTCCTGGCTGAAGCAAATGTGCCGTACGAGCAACTCGTTGAAATGGATGAGGTCAATCCGACCTTCCCACAAACGGATGTGGTTCTCGTTGTCGGCGCTAACGACGTTGTTAATCCAGCGGCAAAGACGACTCCTGGTTGCCCCATTTATGGCATGCCTATCTTGGATGTTGCTGAAGCTGGAAATGTCATCTTCTTGAAGCGTTCGATGCGCCCTGGTTTTGCGGGGATTGAGAATGAACTCCTTTACGATCCAAAGACGACTTTGCTCTTTGGTGATGCTAAGGATTCGTTGACGAAGGTTGTAAGCGCACTCAAAGCGCTGTAACTCAAGTCAGTTAGAGCTTGCCACGCGCAATCTGTGCGGGCCACTTGATATCAACGCCGAGTTCGTGGGCGGCGTGTAGTGGCCAACGTGGATTGCGCAACATCTCACGACCGAGCATGACAGCATCTGCTTGACCGGATTCGATGATGGTGTTTGCTTGGGCTGGATCGGTGATCATTCCAACCGCAGAGGTCTTGATCGTGGAACCGTGTTTGATGGCTTCTGCAAAGGCGACTTGGTAACCCGGACCCACGGCGATCTTTGCGTTATAAACATTTCCACCACTTGATGCATCAACAAGATCTACACCCAACTCTGTGAGCTCGTTAGCGAGGCGGACTGATTCTTCTATGGTCCATCCCCCTTCGGTCCAATCGGAGGCCGAGATTCGGACGAAGAGTGGAACGGAAGCACCAATTACGGAACGGACCTCTTGAACAACCTCTTTGAGGAAGCGGGTGCGACCTGCAAAGTCTCCGCCGTATTGGTCGGTGCGGAGGTTGGAGAGAGGTGAGTAGAACTCGTGGAGTAAGTAGCCGTGCGCCGCGTGAATCTCAACTAGATCGAAACCTGCCTTCAGCGCACGCAGCGCCGCCGCACCAAACTCCTTCACCAAAGTCTGGATCTCATCAATCGTGAGTGCCCGTGGCTCGGGATAGCCTTCAAAGGCAATTGCGCTCGGAGCAACAGCCTGCCAACCACCCTCTTCGAGGGTAGCCATAAAGTGATCCGAGCCTGAAATAGCGGTTCCACCCTTGCGACCGGCATGCGCCAACTGAATTCCCATCTTCGCTCCCATGCTGTGGGCGAAAGCAACGATCGGCGCCCAAGCTGCCACCTGTTCATCGTTGTAGAGGCCAGGGCATCCAATTGAGATGCGACCCTCTGCTACGACTCCAGTGGCTTCAGCAATGATCAACCCAGCTCCGCCAGTAGCGAAACCACCGAGGTGCACGTGATGCCACTCGCCAACGAGCCCGTCCTTCGCGCTGTACATGCACATCGGACTCACCCAGGCGCGATTCTTTATCTCAACTCCGCGGATGGTGATTGGATCAAATAACTGTGGCACGAGGCTTCCTATCTAATGGTCAGGTGCATAACTAGCGGTGGAAAATCTTGCGATGCAAAACGGTTTAGTTCTCTTGGACTTCCTTGGGAGTGTTGTGCACTCCGGCAAGGTCCTGTGGTTTCGTGGGAGCAATGTGCTCTGCAGGGATCGTTCCAAGAAGTCCCTTTTGAAAATCTTCAAAAGCTTGAATCACTTCGGCTTTCGTGTTCATAACGAAGGGTCCCATCCATGCGACCTGTTCGCGAATTGGTTCACCACCAAGGATAAGGACATCCATGGTCGGCGAGCGCGACTCCTGATTTTGATCGGCCTTAATGACGAGAGTTGAACCGTCAACGAGAACGGCGAGCTGTCCCATCTTCACAGGTTGTGCCAGATCGCCGACGCTGCCCTTGCCATTCAAGGTGTAGACGAGCGCGTTGTAATCGGAGCGCCAAGGCAGACGAAGTTCGGCACCGGGAGCGATGGTCGCATGCACCATAGTGATTGGAGTCTGCGTTGAGCCAGGGCCCTTATAGCCTCCAAGATCTCCGGCGATAACACGAAGAAGCGCTCCGCCATCTTGGGTCGTTAAGAGTGATACATCGTTTGCGCGAATGTCCTGATACGCAGGCTTTGACCATTTCTTCGCGGCGGGAAGATTTACCCAAAGTTGGAAGCCATGGAAGAGTCCACCGCTCACGACGAGGTGCTCGGGTGGAGTTTCAATGTGCAACAGACCTGCGCCTGCTGTCATCCATTGGGTATCACCATTGGTGATTGTTCCGCCACCACCGTGATTGTCCTTGTGGTCGAAGATTCCATCAATAATGTAAGTGACCGTTTCGAAACCGCGGTGCGGATGCCAAGGGGTTCCCTTTGGCTCGCCTGGGGCATATTCAACTTCACCCATCTGATCAAGGTGAATGAATGGATCGAGATCTGCCATATCAACGCCCGCAAAGGCGCGGCGGACTGGGAAACCTTCTCCCTCAAATCCTTGTGGCGCAGTCGTAACGCTCTTCACGCGGCGGACTTTCGCGCGTGGGTCGGCGGCTACCCGGGGCAATACGGTGAGGTCACTAACTGTTACTGCTGGCATCGAAGGTACTCGTCTCTCTCAGGCGGCTACATTTTCGTCGTTCTCGTTCTCGTTCGTAGTTCTGGTTTAAAGTTTGTTGAATCTTCAACTAACTGGAGTATAGAACCCCAAGGGGGGTCTCTGCATTCCCGAAGAGGGCCCCGTTATCCACAAAGCTCTCACTTTCTCCTCAATTTTTCTCTTCGCTGTCGGCACTACAGTCGAGAATTCAGATGTGAGCACAAGAACTGTCAAAGAGCTGCTGGAACAAACTCCTGGCATTGATGTTCTTGTTGAACTGGTAAAAATCGACCCCCATCTTCTCGATGCTGCAGATCGAATCGACTATCTCGCTGCTCTCGAGCGCCAGAGCGGCTGGCTCCAGGCTCTGATGCAGGTAGCCATAGTTGCTGTCGCCGGCAACGAGCCGACTCCAGATCGTGGCAAATATTCAGATGTAGATGATCCGCAGCGTGAAGAGATCGCATCAACGCTCAATCTTGCTCCCGTGACGGCCCAATCACGGATCGACATTGCGCGAGTCCTCACTCAGCACCTCCCCGCAACTTGCGCCGCTCTCGCCAATGGCGAGATCTCCAGTGCACAAGCAACTGTGATCGCTAAAGAGAGCTCCACCTTGCTACGTCGCGGAATTGATCCTGACCAGTTGAGATATCTCGAAAACACTGCAATCGCCTACGCAGAATTTCATACTCCGGCTCAAGTCACCAACAAGGTGCGGAGCATCGTTGCCAAGATGGAACCCGTGGAGTTTGAAGTGAAGGCAGCCGAGGCTGCGCAAGGGCGGCGAGTCATACTTACTCCCCAACCCCACGGTATGGCTCAGATTCTGGCGCTGCTACCCGCTGTCGAGGCACAAACCGTCTGGCTCGCGATTGATAAATTGGCACGGGCGAATCGTGAGCGCGATCTTGTACGAATTGATGCCACACCAACTTCACCAACTTCACCAACTTCACCAACTTCACCTGCTTCACCTGCTTCACCTGCTTCACCTGCTTCATCGGTTCTGGCAGGGAATTCCACATTGGGTGCTGTAGCAAATCGGATCTCCGGTTCGGATGGCGCGAGCCTTCCGGAATTTATCGCCGAGAGTATCGAACCTCTCTCCCTCGACCAGTTGCGCGCAGACGCCCTCGCCACGATTGCCGAGCGTTTTCTAGCAGAGAGCTCTGAAGAGAACCTTGCACACGGAAGACCTGTCACCCTGAACTTAACTCTTGACCTTCCAACTCTGCTTGGCCTCAACGAAAATCCCGGAATCTTGGCCGGGTACGGTGAAATACCCGCTTCGGTGGCACGCCTCCTTGCTAGCGACGCTAAATGGCGCAGATTTATAACCGATCCTGTATCGGGCAATCTCTTGGACTACGGTCGTATGAGCTACGAGCCTCCCCAAGCACTGATCGACTTTGTAGTTGCGCGCGACCGCCGCTGTCGCTTCCCGGGTTGTCGACAGCCGGCCCGAGTCTGCGATATCGACCACGCCATCCCGTGGGAAGATGGAGGAAAAACTTCGAAGGGAAATCTAGGACTCCTCTGTCGTCGGCACCACCGAATGAAAACCCATGGAGGTTGGAAATTGGTCTCGTACGAGGACGGTTCCTGCGAGTGGACCTCCCCAGAGGGGAAAAGCTTTCGAGTAGACGCTCGGCGAATTGATGAAGTGGCCTGATCTGGCAAATCTCTTTCAGCAAGCCACTTGGCTGTAACCAATATTGGGTAGGGTGGCTCCAAACAAGAATTAACCAGAGTCGGGGGTCTCAAATGCTTAAAGGCTTTAAAGAATTTATTTTGCGAGGCAACGTAATTGATCTGGCGATCGCGGTCGTTGTTGGAGCATCCTTCACCGCCATTGTTACTCAGCTGACCAAGTCATTTATCCAACCTCTGATTCAAGTCTTCGGTGGCGGAGGCATCCACGGTGGTGCCTTTGTTATTCACGGCGTTGCATTCGATTGGGCAGCTTTCATTAATGCCATCATCAACTTCTTAATTGTTGCAGCAGGTCTCTACTTTCTTATCGTCGTCCCTGTAAATCGCATCAACGCACACCGACGTCACGCGGAATCAGAAGCTGAGCCCGCTCCGGAATCCGAAGATGTGCTTCTATTGCGCGAAATTCGCGATCTGTTGAAGAAGCAAAGTTAAATCTTTTAAAGATTAACTATTTCACTCACTTTACCCGTGAGAGGTAAGTGACCTTGTCCGTGAGAGGTAACTGCTTGCCAACCGTAAGTATCTTGTAAACATTTTCATCTGAGAAATTCTACAAACCTCACGTCTCGTCAAAAAGAAATGCACCTGCAAATAGATTTTCGAGAGATAACACTCTTTCTCTCATCTCACACCAGCCCACGCCTGCCCGCTATTTACTTTCAGAGGTAATGAGCGAAGCATGTTGGTGCAAAGTCGTTTTGCGCTTGTAGTGAAGGGCTAGTACCTAAAATGAAAGCACTTGTTTATGGCGGACCCGGCAAGAAGTCTTGGACCGAGGTTCCAGATCCAGTTATTAAGAACCCAACAGATGTAATTGTGCGCCTAGATGCAACCACAATCTGCGGAACAGATCTACATATTTTAAAGGGCGATGTGCCCGCTGTAACTCCAGGTCGCATATTGGGACACGAGGGCGTCGGAAAGATAACGGCCGTTGGTTCATCAGTGGTTAACCTTAAAGTGGGAGATCGAGTCTTGATCTCATGTATTAAGTCTTGCGGTTCGTGTGCCAACTGCAAGAAGGGTCTCTACTCGCATTGCTTAGGAGATGAAGGTGTTTCGGGAATTGGCTGGGTCTTCGGCCACTTGATTGATGGAACACAGGCAGAGTACGTCCGCGTTCCCTATGCCGAGAACTCCCTTTACAAGCTTCCCGAAAGTGTCACCGATGAAGAAGCCGTGATGCTCTCCGATATCTTTCCAACTGGCTTTGAGATTGGCGTCCAGTATGGCGGTGTGAAACCAGGTGACGTAGTCGCCGTCGTAGGTTCAGGTCCTATTGGTCTCGCAGTTATCGCGACCGCTGGCCTATATGGAGCCGCAAAGATCATTGCCATCGATCTTGATGCCAATCGCCTGGAAAAGTCTCGTGAGTTTGGAGCAACGGATACCGTCCTCTCCAGCGATAAGAATTGGAAAGAGCAGGTCATGGCTCTCACCGATGGTGCCGGGGTCGATGTTGCCGTTGAAGCTGTCGGAATACCCGATACCTTCACCATGGCAACCGAGATTGTTCGTCCGGGCGGTCACGTGGCAAACGTGGGAGTTCACGGCAAAGAGGTTGCACTCCACGTGGAGAGCCTCTGGATACAGAACATCTTCATTAGTATGGGTCTCGTTAATACAAACACGACCCCAATGCTGCTGAAACTCGTCGAGGGCAAGAAGTTGCCGGCATCGAAGATGGTCACACACCGTTTTGGTTTTGATCAGTTCCTCGAGGCCTATGACACATTCGGTCGCGCCGCAGAGACGAAAGCCCTGAAGGTCCTGATTTCGCGCTAGGTAAGAGCACTGCCGTAGCGATCGGTAGATGCGCTGCCGTATCGATCGGTAGATGCGCTGCCGTATCGATCGGTAGATGCGCTGCCGTATCGATCGGTAGATGCGCTGCCGTATCGATAGATATGAACAAGCGCTGTAGAGAAGAAATATCTTCTCTACAGCGCTCCTCGTGGAGGTGCCGGGAATCGAACCCGGGTCCTCTAGTACTGACACAGAGCTTCTACGGGCGTAGTCCGCTATCCGTCTTCTCAGTCCTGACTCTCACGCGAACATGTAGTCAACGAACTCATTTGCAGTTAATTTCCCCGGATACACCTGCAACATTGCATCAAGGTAAGCCTTCTAGCGACGCTAGGTTCCGAGTCGAAGGCGCACTCGGTCTAACGGATTTCTATCGCTTAAGCAGCGAGGGAGAAATCAGCGGCAGTTGTACTGGCGCTTATAGTTTTGCCAGGGTTATTGGTTAACGAGATCATCCCGGCTTCCTCGGCCCGCTTCCTCTGCCCCAACATCTAAAGTCGAGACCGTTCACCCCCGTG
>CAIWWH010000107.1 GCA_903916385.1 uncultured Actinomycetes bacterium | reverse complement strand
GGTAATTATGCCGAATGTGGTCATTGGTAGTGGCGCCATCATCCGCAATGCGATTATTGATAAGGGTGTTGTCATCCAACCAGGAGCCCAACTCGGTGTGGACCTTGCCAAGGACGCGAGCCGTTACACAGTCACCGAATCGGGAATCGTCGTTGTAGGTAAAGGTCAGATAGTTACTTAGTACCAATCGAACGGTTAACGAGCCATACCTGAACCACGTGCGCTTGGAGCAAAACTTTGCTCTCGGGCGCTGCCAGGCGTGGGGAATAGTGCAGCACGTTCTCGGCGGAGTCGAAAACGGAACGGAAGGAATCACCCAGGTGAGCGCCCGGCAGGGTGAACTCCTTTTGAATGATTGATCCGTTAAACATCAAGAGGAGGCCACGGTCTTCGCCAGCCTCTACGTACATCATCAAGTTGCGATTATCGAGCTTGTCCCAGTCGGCTTGTGTCATCTCAAGGCCAAAGCGCGAAAACCAGGCTAGGTCTTTACGCGAAGTATTGAGATCTAACTGACCAGTGAAGAACATGCGCGCAACTGGCATCAAATAATTCTTACGAAGTTGAATCAAACTCACGGTTGTTTCGAGCATATCGATCTCGTGAGCGTCATACTTCCAACTCAGCGCCCAACCGCCATTAAAGGCATCAGGGCCGCGCAACTCTTCCCCGCGCTCGACATTTGGGAGCGAGTAGGCATTGTTGGAGCCCATCTGTGTTCTTCCGACCTCATCACCCATGGTGATCATGGGAATACCAGCAGATAAGAGCAGAGATGACATCAGTGATTTCTTGAGACGTTGGCGGATCTCGTTAATCGTAAAGTGATTGGTGACTCCCTCGATACCCGCATTCCACGAGTAGTTGGCATCAGTGCCATCACGATTATTTTCGCCGTTGGCCTCGTTATGTTTGCGGGTATACGTAACGACATCGTTGAGCGTGAATCCATCATGAGCTGTTAGGAAGTTGATAGTTGAAGTTGGACCGCGATAGGCGAAGGTATCGTGTGAACCGGAAAGTCGTGTAGCAAGTTCGCCAACGCCTGTCGGAGCAGCGCCCCCTGCTTCGGCCAACCAGAACTTGCGAAGTGCATCGCGATACTTGTCATTCCATTCGCGCCATGGGTATGGGAAGTAACCCAAGGCATATCCACGGGTATCCCAAGGTTCAGCAATTAACTTGCGCTCACGCAGTACAGGATCTGCAACCATTGCAACGATCAGCGCAGAGATACCATCGATCTCATCGTGGCTGCGAGCAAGGGCGGCTGCAAGATCAAAACGGAAACCATCAATGCCAATCTCTTCAGCCCACCAATGCAACGAATCAATAATCATCCGTACTACGTGAGGGCGGCGCACATCCACTGTGTTGCCACAGCCAGTGAAATCGTCGTAGGTGTCTTCAGTCGCGCGGCGATAAAAGTTACGTGAGTCAATGCCCCGGAAGGAGAGCGTTGGTCCTCCCACACCACCTTCAGCGGTGTGGTTGTAGACAACGTCGATGATGACTTCGATTCCGGCCTCGTGCAAGGCAGCGACAGCCTCGCGCAACTCGGTAACGGGATCATCAGTTGCGGCATAAGCGTGGTGTGGTGCAGAGAATGCGATGGCGTTGTATCCCCAATGGTTCACGCGACCGCGGGCGTGGATAGCAGGTTCGGTTATGAACTGGTGGATCGGGAGAAGCTCAAGAGCTGTAATCCCTAGAGTCTGCAGATAGGCGATCGTGCTGGGGTGCCCCAGGGCCTTGTAGGTACCGCGCTCTGCTTCAGGGATCTGGTGGTTGAACTCGGTCAGTCCACGAACGTGGGCCTCGTAAATAATGGTTTTAGACCAGTTGGTGATTGGTCGAGTATCTGGAACGCGCCGACCTTCGACTACAACGGAGTGTGGAACAAATTCTAAGTTATCGCGGGTATCCATCACCGTAAGATCGCCGGTACCAATTCCATCTGTAGCTACATGTGCATAAATTTCCGGAACGTACTGCAGCTCGCCCTTAACCGTGTGAGCATTTGGATCGATCAGAATTTTATTGGGATTAAAGCGCCAACCCTTTGCGGGATCCCAGGGACCATAGACGCGAAAGCCGTAACGCTGCCCGGCTCGGACACCCTGAAAATATCCGTGGTAGATCGGACCGTTGCGATCGACGAGTTCGTGACGGGTCTCGACAAATTTTCCATCGACGAGATCAATAAGGCAGAGCTCAACTTTGGTCGCAGAGGGTGCCCAGATAGCAAAATTTGTTCCCTCGTGGGTTACATGTGAACCTAAATAACGTTGATCGCCGCGTGCCACGCGTGAACAATACCGTTAATCGATGCTTCGCTAATCCGAGATCTTGACATGTGGAATGAGCCAGATCGTCGCAAGTGGTGGAATCGATAGCACTGCGTGATTGGGAAGTCCCATGTATTCACTCTTAATTGTCACAATATCAATTGTCACAATATCCACCGGCGCGACACCCGAGCCGCCGAAACGTAGATCGTCAGTATTCAAAACTAAACGCCAATTGTGGTCACCAGGAAGCGGCAAGGTGTAGCGCTCCTGTGGAACGGGTGAGAAGTTTGTAACGCTTACTAGCGGTCCCCCGTCATGGCCGTAGCGCGCAAAGGCAACAATATTTGTCGCTGCATCATCGACGACGAGCCACTGGAAACCTTCGGGAGTTATATCGCGTTGCCAAAGCGCGGGATACTTTTTATACACGCGATTTATTTCCGAGATCGTGCTCTGCATCTGCTGATGCTCCGGGTATTGCACCAGGTGCCAGTCCAAAGATTGAGATGCATTCCACTCCTCGGATTGCGCAAACTCCGAACCCATAAAGAGCAACTTCTTGCCAGGGTGCGCCCACATAAATCCATAGAGAGCGCGCAAGTTAGCCAGTTGCTGCCAGCGATCGCCCGGCATCTTCGAGATCATCGATCCTTTGCCATGCACCACCTCGTCGTGCGAGAAGGGGAGCAGGTAATTTTCCGACCAGGCGTAGAGGATCGCCTTGGTTACCTCGTTGTGGTGATAGACCCGATTAATTGGATCTTCTTGGATGTACTCCAAGGTGTCATGCATCCAACCCATGTTCCACTTGAAGCCAAAGCCGAGTCCACCACTTTCGGTCGAACGTGTTACACCCGGCCACGCAGTGGACTCTTCAGCGATCATCATGCAACCAGGAACCTGGCGATAACAAGTCGCGGTGAGCTCTTGCAGGAACCTAACCGCACCAAAATTTTCACGGCCGCCAAATTCGTTAGGGATCCACTGCCCCTCATCCCGCGAATAATCCAAGTAGAGCATCGACGCAACAGCATCTACGCGGATTCCATCGATATGAAACTCTTTGAGCCAGTACAGGGCACTTGCGACTAAGAAATTACGGACCTCGTTGCGTTCATAATTGAAGATGAGCGTGCCCCAATCGGGGTGTTCCCCCTGGCGGGGATCAGCATGTTCGTAGAGTGCTGTGCCATCAAATTGTGCGAGCGCCCATTGATCCTTTGGGAAGTGCGCGGGGACCCAATCCATGATCACGCCAATATCGGCTTGATGCAGCGCGTCGATCAGATAGCGCAGTTCATCTGGTGAACCAAAGCGCGAGGTGGGAGCAAAGAAGGAGGTCACTTGGTAACCCCATGAAGGACCATAAGGGTGCTCGCAGAGCGGCAAGAACTCGACGTGTGTAAATCCAAGAGCGGTTACATAAGAAACCAACTCGATCGCAAGGTCGCGATATGAAAGTCCTGGCTTCCAGGAACCGATGTGCACTTCATAAACAGAGATAGCTTCGTTCCAAGGTTTTGCGCGACCACGTTTCTTGAGCCAAGCAGCATCCTTAAATTCGTAACGACTTTCCGTTACCACTGATGCAGTGTGGGGTGGATGTTCTGTGGCTTGGGCCATGGGATCTGCGTGATCGTTCCAATTGCCCCCCAGACCCAAAATTGAATACTTATAAGGGGTATCAGGGCCAACCTCTGGAACAAAGAGTTCCCAGATTCCACTTGAACCCAGACTGACCATTGGGTGCGTGTTCTTATCCCAATAATTAAAGGAGCCAATGAGTGAGACTGATCGAGCGTTAGGAGCCCAGACAGCAAAATTCGTACCGAGTAGCTTTCCGAGTTCATCGCGGCGAACTTGTGCACCCAGCACCTTCCAGAGCTCTTCGTGACGCCCTTCGCCGATCAGGTACAGATCTAACTCGCCAAGCCCAAGGTTCATAAGGTCACTTTCAGAATGTGACCGACAGCAGTTCCGGGGGATGCGGGATCGATACGGACCCACGTATGAGGGGTGTACTCAAAAGAGTGGCCGGTGATCAGATCTTGCACATTAAAGGAGCGCTCTTCCAGCCCCAGTTCAAAGAAGTTCCAATGCACGATGGTCTCTTGCGCATTGATCGGGTCGAGGTTCACGAGCACCAATATTAGGTTCTCACCATCGCGTTTGGAATAGGCAAG
>CAIWWH010000106.1 GCA_903916385.1 uncultured Actinomycetes bacterium | reverse complement strand
GATGACACTTATCTACGCAGTTATCGCATTGGCCCTTCTAGGGCCAATTGCTACGGCAAAGTACAAGAAGGTCGCGTAACTAAGTGGCATTGCTTAACGTAGAACAGCTACAAGAAATTCTCGTTAATGCATTTCCAAATGCTGATGTTCCGCGCGTGGAAGAAGTATCCGGGGACACCGTCTTAGTTTGTCTTCCAACCACCGAACGCCACGGACGCCCAGGTGGCACCATCTCAGGTCCAACAATGATGACTCTCGCTGATACTGCAGCGTGGATGGCCATCCTTGCTCAAATTGGCCCGGTGCTACTCGCAGTAACAACAAGTCTGCACATTGACTTTCTTCGTAAACCAGCCATCACAGATCTAATGGCAAGAGGGCGCATCCTCAAACTTGGTCGCAAGCTTGCCGTGGTTGATGTTGAGATCTTTTCTCGCGGAGAAACAAAGCTCGTTGCAAAGTCGCAAGTGACGTATTCCATCCCCGCAACTGAAGCCCAGTAACTTGAGCACGCAGAAAGAACACTCGCCTCTTTCAAACGTATTGATCCTGCTTATGGCGCTTGGCGCTTGCATCATTGTGATGAATCTGTACTACGTACAGCCACTACTGCATCAATTACGTGGTGACTTTCACGTAAGCACCGCATCTGCCGCTGCGTTAATGACGTGTACGCAGATTGGTTATGCCCTCGGACTCGCATTTGTTGTTCCCCTCGGTGACATCATCCCTCGCCGAAAGTTAGTCGTGGGTATTTTCTTGTTAGCGGCGCTGATGATCGGCGTTGGTTCATTCATTACATCGTTCACATTCTTCGTGATGCTTTCAGTGCTGATTGGACTTACTTCAGTTGGTGGACAAGTAATTATCCCCTTCGCTGCAGACCTTGCTCCAGAGGAACAACGTGGACGAGTCATTGGAAAAGTAATGACCGGACTCCTTATGGGAGTTCTGCTGTCACGAACTTTCGCTGGTCTCATTGCGCAGGCCTGGGGATGGCGTGCGGTGTACGTGTGCGCAGCAGTACTTCTTGTTGGTATGGCTGGCGTCATGCATTTTGCACTGCCACAGGAACCCATTCGTTCACACGTTAGCTACCGGACTCTGGTGATGAGTTCTTGGTTACTTATTACGAAGCATCGTCAGCTCCAAAAACGTGCCTACCTCGGATCATTGCTATTCGCTGCCAACAGCACTCTGTGGACACCACTCTCGTTCCATCTAGCGGGCGCTCCCTTTAAATACTCAAATGCCGTGATTGGACTCTTCGGTCTCTTTGGTGTGGCGGGCATTCTCGCCGCTAATGCAGCTGGCGCACAGGCTGACAAGCAGCGCACCAAGGTAATGACGATTATTGGTGCAGCGGTTCTTATGGTTTCGTTCGTAATTTTGGGCATTGGCCAGCACATGCTCATTGGGCTCGCAATTGGAATCATTGTTATGGACGCTGGAATGCAGACGGTGCAGATAACCAACCAGACAGTTATCTACTCACTCATGCCAGAGGCTCGTAGTCGCATAAATAGCGCCTACATGGTGTGCTGCTTTAGCGGAGCATCAATTGGCTCATACCTTGCAGGAGTTGTCTACTCAAGTTACGGCTGGACCGGTGACTGCTGGCTAGGTGGAATCTTTGGTGCCGCAATTGTTATCCCCGCACTGGTTTGGCGAGCTCCAGCAACTACAAGCGTTAGTACTTCGTAGAAAGATTCTTGATGACTGCGTGGAATTCACGCATGGTGCCTTCAATGATCTCTGCAACCGGAAGAATTGACTCAATTCGTCCCATCACCTGACCACTAAGTGCAACTGATGCTTCCATGTCGCCACCGAAGTAAAGATCTTTCATTGTTGCGAACTCAGCCATTGAGACGTTGTCTTCGTGCTCGAGACGAGTTGTGCGCTCAGTTCTGATGGCACGAAGTGCTGGGCGAGAGAAACGGTTAAGGAACACAGTGTCAGTCTCAGCACCATTAACAATGGTGTTCTTCCAGTTGTCATGAACCGGTGACTCGAGTGACGAAACCATGCGAGTTCCCATGAGTACACCTTCGGCTCCGAGAGCGAACGCTGCAGCCATTGAAGCTCCGTCAGTGATTCCACCAGCGGCGATTACAGGAACGCTCACCTTTGAACAGACAAGTGGCAACAGAACCATTGTTGAAACGTCACGGGGGTTCTTGAATCCTCCACCTTCGCCACCTTCAACAATGAGGCCATCAACACCAGCGTCAACGGCCTTTAGGGCTGCGGCCAATGTTGGAACTACGTGAAATACCGTAAGGCCAGCTTCTTTAAACGTCTTGGTGTGCTTGGTTGGATCCCCTGCAGACGTTGTAACAAACTGCACACCTTGGTCAATAACGAATTGAACAATGTCTGGATCACGAACAAAAGCTTGAGCAATGTTCACCGCAAATGGATTCTTCGTGAGTTCCTTCATCTTTTGAATCTCAACCTTGATGGCGTCAAGTTCTCCTGAAGAGGTTTCAATAATGCCCATGGCGCCAGCGTTACTGACTGCACTGGCGAGTGGGCTACGTGAAATCCATCCCATTGGTGCTTGAAGAATTGGGTAGTCAACACCGAGAAGTTCGGTGACACGGTTACTGATTTTCATTGTTATTCCTTATTCCTGATTTGTACGTCGACGTAGATCACTCAGTAGATCAGCAATCTTTACGCGAGTCTGCTCAGTGG
>CAIWWH010000105.1 GCA_903916385.1 uncultured Actinomycetes bacterium | reverse complement strand
TCGCAAGGGTAATGACTACCTCTTAGGACCTACCCACGAAGAGATGTTCACCCTGATGGTGAAGGGTGAGTTCTCCTCGTATAAAGATCTACCATTATCGATCTATCAAATTCAAACAAAGTTCCGCGATGAACCACGTCCCCGGAGCGGAATTATTCGCGGTCGTGAATTTGTGATGAAGGATTCTTACTCCTTTGATATTGATGACGCTGGTCTGGAAGCCTCGTATCAACGCCATCGTGAGGCCTATATCAAGACCTTTAATCGCCTTGGACTTAAATTCAATATCGTTTCGGCGATGTCCGGTGCGATGGGTGGATCAAAGTCTGAAGAGTTTTTAGCTCCCTGCCCAACGGGTGAGGACACTTATGTTCTCTGTGAGAAGTGTGGCTTTGCCGCAAATGTAGAAGCAATGGTTACTAAGGTCGCTGCGTATGCGGGCGAAGTTCCACCAGCTTATGAAGTCTTTGACTCACCTAACACTCCCACCATCGACACGCTCGTAGACCTCGTAAATTCCAAGTTTGGTTTGAACATCACCGGTGGCGATACGTTGAAGAATGTTCTGCTGATGGCAGATGGCAAGGCGATCTCCGTTCTTGTACCAGGTGATCGCGAGGTTGATCTTAAGCGTGTGGGTGCAAATCTCGCGGGCGTTCAAGATCTCCGCCTCTTTGAGGATGAAGATTTTGCGAAATTCCCTGGCCTCGTAAAAGGTTACGTCGGTCCGCAAGATGCGGCCGCGCTGGGAATTACTGTCTACGCCGATCCTCGCATCGTCATTGGCTCGCACTGGATCACTGGCGCAAATGAGCGCGATAAGCATGCGCGCTTTGTAACTCATGGTCGCGACTTCACTGTTGCCGCATTTGTAGAGGCGGCCGAAGTCAAGGCTGGAGATCCTTGCCCAAATTGCGATACGCCTGTGGTCATTGATCGCGCGATCGAGATCGGACACATTTTCCAACTCGGACGTAAATATGCACAAGCGCTGGGTCTCACCGTTCTGGATCAGAATGGCAAGGCACAGGTTGTCACCATGGGTTCTTATGGAATTGGGGTATCGCGCGCAGTAGCAGCCATCGCGGAGCAGAGTTATGACGAGATTGGCTTGAACTGGCCTCGTGAGATTGCCCCTGCAGATATCCATCTCGTCGCCGCTGGTAAAGATGATGCAATCTTTGAATATGCGGAATCACTCGCGAAGGAACTTGAGGCAAGTGGTCTCACGGTTCTCTTCGATGATCGTCGCGATTCCAGCGCAGGTGTGAAATTCAAAGATGCCGAGCTGATCGGTGTCCCTTACATCGTCATCGTCGGAAAGTCTCTGGCCGAAGGAAAGATTGAATTCCGAGTGCGTGCAGCTGGAAGCAAAGAGGAATTCGCGGTTGAAAGTGCTCTCTCAGAAATATTGAGTGCAATTAATTAACCGATGTCGGTTGCCAATTTTCTCTTCTTAGCGCTCGCTGCGGGATTCGCTGGGTTCGTTGACGCCGTGGCGGGTGGAGGCGGTCTTGTTCAACTTCCCGCTCTGCTTATCGGAATTTCTAACAAACCGATTCCACTTATTCTTGGTACAAATAAAATTCCATCTATCTTTGGAACATCGACCGCAGCCGCATCTTATTTTAAGAAGGTGCGACCAGATCTGCGATTGACCATCACGATGGCTCTACCTGCACTGGTTGGTTCAATTGCTGGAGCGCGGTTGGCGGCACATTTCCCGACTGCAGTATTCCACCCATTAATTCTTGTCCTCTTGGTTCTCGTCGGGATCTACACCTGGCGCAAGCCTGAGCTGGGCCTCAATGAGCGTTTGCGCTACACACACCGCACACGGCTTTGGATCGTTGCCGCCTGCGGATTACTCATCGGTTTCTACGATGGACTGTTTGGACCAGGAACCGGAACCTTCCTCGTATTCCTACTTGTGATTGTGGTCGGCTACGAATTCCTCAAGGC
>CAIWWH010000104.1 GCA_903916385.1 uncultured Actinomycetes bacterium | reverse complement strand
CGGCTCTCAAGCAATCGACCACACAGGTCTAGCCGTGGAGCGGAACTACCACCGCTACCGTCGTCCGCTTGCACCGATCATCGTCCGCTTCGATAGTGAAACCGCGCGCGATGAAACCGCCTACGCGAAATTCATCTCGGATTTGACCGGCGCTGCCGTCGAATTCAGCAGCAGTAAAGAGGAGAGCGTCGCGGAGTTAGTCGAACGTGCAAGAGGCAAGGTGCGCTGGCTATCGCATGAAGAGCCCCCACGCGCTGCGCTGTTAGCAAAAGGCATAAGTCTTGATATGCGACCAATTGCGCAGCGCGGAGATATTGAGGTACCGCGCTGGCTGCTCGAGCAGAGCGTCTGTATTACCTACCACCGTTACGGAAATACCAACGGCGGCCCCAAGCCAATCTGCCCTGGTTTGGAATAACTACCCGTTATAAGTTGCCATCTCGCGCTCAAAGGGATCGAGTCCCATGGGCCCGATCTTGAGCGCGTAGTTGTGCCAAGCCTTGATATCAAACTTATCTCCGAGGCGCTGCTTAGCATCTTCGCGAGCTCGCACCCAGACTCGCTCTCCCACCTTGTAAGAAATCGCCTGACCCGGCCAACCGAGATAACGATCAATCTCTGACTTCGCAAAATCTTCGGCGAGCAGCGCTCGATTAACCATCAAGTCGAATGCAGAATCTGCGTTCCAGATATTTCCATCAAAATCCTCGTAACCGCAGTGCATCCCAATATCGACGATGATGCGAGCGGCGCGCATCGCCTGGCCTGAAAGATATCCGAGCTCGTACGCTGGGTCTTCAAAAGCGCCTAACTCATCCATGAAGCGTTCTGCGTAAAGCGCCCAACCTTCACCGTAACCACTGATCCAAGCCTCGGTCCGTTGAAAGCGAGTAAGGCGATCTTTTTCAATCGTAGCTGTCGCACATTGCAGATGATGTCCGGGAACGGCCTCGTGATACCAGGTAGAAGCGATATGCCAGAAGTTAAATCGAGTGTGACCTAGCGTTGGATACCAGGTGGTGCCAGGTCGAGAGAGATCTTCGCTCGGTGGCATGTAATAAGGGGCAGCGGCAGAACCTTCAGGCGCAATGCGAGCATCACAGAATTTAATTCGTGGATCGATATCAAAATAGACGCCATCCAACCGCTCAACTGCTTGCTCGGTGAATTCGATCAATTTCGCGAGGAGATTCTCTTCGCCGTCGATTCGATGCAGTTCAGCCTCTTCGCAATACTCGGCAACTTCCTTGAGGCTCTTTCCTGCGAGACCCAACTTCTCTGCGGCTTTGTACATGCGAGCATTAATGTTTGCGAGATCTTCTACTGCCCATTCATATGTTGCACGCAGATCAAGATCTGCTCCCGTGAAGTAACGTGCCCAAGGGGCGTAACGCTCGGCTCCGACCCCATCTTTGTCAATCGAACGAGGTGCATGCACTTCTCGCATCCACTCAGACATTGCAAGGCAGGCTGCCTGCGCACTCTGCGCGGCTAAATGTAGATCGAGGTATTTACCCTCTGTATCAATCGCGCGAGCCATCTCGGAATAACCACCCGAGCCGTGAACTTGTAATTGCTCGGCGACTGCCAACACTTGGCGACGAGAGGTCCCAAGCCCCTGGGCCTGCATATCTTCTAGCAATGACTTCCAGGATTCCAACGCCGCCTCGATTGCATTGAGGCGAGAGGTGATGTTGGCAATCGCCTCCTCCCCCTCCGTACTCATGAGCGTGAAGATGGAGCGGATTCCAGCGACCGGGTTTGCGATCGGACCATAGGTAATGAAAGCCTCTTTGGAATCAAATAAGGCAAGCGCAGACTCGATCCGTTCAACGAGGACCTCTCTAGCGATGCGATCAATCTCGTCCTGGGGCGTCATAGCTCTGACGCGATTGAGCACTTCACGACGATAGTCGGCTACCTTGGTTTCAGCGGCCAGCGAAAAGTCATCAAGCAAGTGGTCGTAACCTGGAATACCTAGAGCCGTTGCGCCCATCGGGCTCATGCGCCCTACAGTGTCTATATATTCGTCAGAGATCGCAAAGATTTCAGAGCGGTGTGTAGTCATATTGGAAGCCTAATCCAGCCCAATCGGCTCATTCAACCGTGCAAGCCGAAAGCTCAGCCGAGCCTGGTCAAAAACTCACAGTCTTTTCACAACATCATAACCTTGGGCCAGGGGCCCAGACTCTTAGGCTTCTAAAATGCGAAAAAACTCTCGGCGCCCTCGCGCCAAAACTGCCTCAGTCCTATTGATCGCCAACATGGTGGTCGCTTATTTTCTGGTCGGCACCAACTCGGCCTCGGCACAAGCGACGGAGGTATCAAAGATCTCAGTATTAAGTTCTGAGAATATAAGCACCGAAATCACCAACAATGTTCTGAAGGTGTACCTAAACATCTACCGCCCGAACGACTCTGTTAATTTCGAGGTGCATTTCAACAATTCATCCAAGTTAACGATATTGAATGGATCAACTAGCCAGGTAGTTCCTCCACAGGTCGGGTTCCAGTTTTCGTTATCTTCTGGCTCCTCCCTCTCGGAGTCTGCACTCTTCAAGCCTTTCAAAGTAATCTCTGATACATCGGGAAAGCCTCTCATTGAGTTTTATCCATCTCCGGCAGATTTTCCAGTGATCACTTACTCCGGTGATACCTCTTTAATTAGCCAAGATGACATTTTGTCGACCCCAGTGGTGAAGGACGGAAGCTACGCGATCGCCTCGCGTGGGAGCACTATTAAATTCTTCATTAAATCCCCTGGAAACCTGATTGGCTTTAGAAAGTTGACGGATGCCCCAGTCTTGCCAGGTTTCGGTGGGACCCCCGCGTATGCGTATCTCGAGCAAAAGGATTTTTCCGTGACGGCTACTTCGCCGGGAATTTGGAAGTTGCTGGATTCTAATTTTCAAAGTGTCGAAAGAATAAATCAGGTCCAGACCAAATTCGGAACATCTCTCCCAGAAGGTCACGGGATGACAATCTCTCCTTCGGGTAACCCTGTAGTTATCACGACAGTGACAAGGACCGTGGACAGCAGCTGGCTTAAGCGAAGCTATAAGCTCCCCGTTCTTGATTGCGACATTGCCGAGGTAAAAGATGGTCAGGCAGTTAATGAATTCAGTTTCTGGGATTGGGCTGTTGCAAATAAGAGCATCAGCGAGCCGCTCTTGGATGCAATGCCGATATTTAACGATCCGCAGAATCCGACTAGTTCGCCCATTGATATCTGCCACGCCAACTCACTGCAATATAACAAAGCGACGAATGAGTACCTCGTTAGCCTACGCAGCCCATCAATCCTCTTGATACTTGGATCTGACCTTAAGACGGTAAAACAGGTTCTCAACACAGATAACGCGCTACAACACTTTGCAAGATTTGATTCCAATAACGAAATTACCGCTTTAGGAAACTACACCTTTGCAAAGGTCTCCCAGTTTCTCGATTTCAAATTAGTTGATGGCGCGTGGAAGCTTACAAAGATTCCCTTCCCAGTCCACGTCCAGTTCTGTGGAAATACCCAATATCTAGATAGCACTCATATCTGGCTGGCGGGAGGATGCGGTCCCTTTACGCCGGGTGAACTCGGAGCAATCTTTAAAGTGAGTGGCGGAGCTATGACCCAAGTGGGGACGGTCAAGATGAGTAATTTCACCTATTCGTACCGGGGTGACTTGATAACTAACTAGAATCTCGCGGTGAGTATCCGCACCGGCACAAACGCTCGAAACGCGCTCTGGCACCTCTTCCTCTTGATGGGGATTGTTTCCATGGCCTGGGTGCCGCGCATCCCCGAGATCAAGCATCAATTTGGGTTGACTGATGGTGGCTTGGGATTTGTCCTGCTTGGAAGCACCTGTGGCGCCTTAATCGG
>CAIWWH010000103.1 GCA_903916385.1 uncultured Actinomycetes bacterium | reverse complement strand
TAATCGACGACGATCCTTTGTCCCGAGATCGCGGTGTTATCAGGCCCAACCAACATGTACGCGCTCTTTGCGACGTCATCCGGTGTAACCATGCGACCGCCAGGCGTACCGTGATGGACATATTCCAACTGCTCTGCGGTGAGTCCATTGCGGGCCATTGGGCTATCAACGATTCCAGGAGCAATTGCATTTACTAAAATCTGGTGGGAGCGACCAAGGTCTACCGCCATCGATCTCACCAAACCACCGACAGCAGCTTTGGTAACAGAGTAAGACAACTTTTCTTGCCTGGTGAGCATCTCCCATAGCGAGGTAATAATTAGAATCTTTCCTTGATTTTTTAATAAACCTTTTTGCACAAGAGATTGTGAGTGCTCCATAATAAAACCCACATTTGCTTGGAAAAGTTCCAGAAATTTATCTTCGCTATAGTTTGCAATCGTATCGGCCGTATTCAATCCCTGGCCGAATATAACTGCGTCACATGGTTCTACTAAGTCGTAACCCTTTCTCGTGCCACGATGTACCTGCCAGCCCGCCTCAAGAAAGCGTTTTTCAATAGCGCTACCAAGTGCGCCGCTAGATCCAAAGAGAAGTAACGATTGTTTCACGGAGTGATTTAAACCAGGCCGTAGCGAGTTAGCATTGAAATGCCAATAGCTGCTCGACGCACGCGTTCACGCGCAGTGGACTCAACGACACTTTGAATATGACCACCAGACGGATAAAGCCCAGGTGAATTTCGGAGGGTAAATTTGAGATAGACGGGAGCTGCAACCCGAACTAAATCTGGTATTTCATAATGTCTTACAACGCCGCCAAAATCATCAGGGCCTTCAACATAAACATCGAGGGGCAGATCAACCTGCGATCTAATAGCCGCGATCTGTTGCAAGGAGAGATCGGTAGCGATATTTAGCGTCGATGCACCTAGCTCTTGTAAAAGTTGAGCGGTGCCAGGGTTATTACAAACCATTGCAACAGAGGTTTTGAAAATAAAGTCAGTGGGAATATCTCCTACTTCTCGGGCTTTCCCGAGTACTTTCAGCAACCCGTAATCCCCCACCAAGATCGAACGAAGTCCAAGTTTTGATCCGTGTATAACATCTTCAAGAGCGTAGCGAAGTTGGTCTCCACCTCGTAGCGTTGGATTTGCGACCGCGCCAGAACTGGCAGTAACTTGCTTGCCAATGTCCCACGAGGCACGCGGGCCAACAAATAAACAAACCTCGATGTTATTCGCGCGACCCAACTCAAGCATCTCTTCAATTTCCGAATCAGTCTGCAACATGATTCCAGAGCCTTGTGAAATTCGATGTACAACTAACTTATATTTTTTAGCTTCTTCTAGCACAGCCTTGAATGCAGCCGGACCTTCGACAGATGGAATCTCAATCTTCCATCGTGATCCATCCGTAAATCTCTTGTTGGACTCTGGTAAGCCGTCGGCATCGGCAAAGCCAATTGATTGTTTGGCTAATATCGAGATCGAATCTTTCATGGGGCCGTCTGGGTCCCGCGTCGATAACCAGTTAGTCATGTAAACCTCTCAAAGTGTAAAGGCTCTTATCTCGTGGATAAGAGTCCTAGTGCCATATTTGCGAAAGGTATGCCAGTAATCCTGAACTCGCAACAACTCAGCTCCAAGGTGCGAATAATTTACCTTCTCGCTAAATCTTGAGGAAAAAGGGGGTGGCATTGCGTTAGGAGTAATTTGTCATAAATAAGAACTATTACGCTTCTGTAACGATCGAAAATTGAGTCCGAATCTATTGTATTTGTCTTCTTATATGAAGTATTTTGATCTGAGATCGAAAAGGATCTCCTATCGGAAGGAAGTTTATGAAAGCTCGTGTCTTGATCGGTATAACGACTCTTGCCCTTGTTTCCTCGGTAACAATCGCAACAGTTGGCACCTCGTCAGCTGCAGTTCAATCGCGCTGGTGTGCTGGTGTGAATATTGTTGGTTTCCCAGGTGGCCCACAAGGTGGTGCATTCGCTGTAAATGTTTACAACGGAATGCTGCAAGCTGCAAAGGATCTTGGACCAAACATGAAGTACTACTGGTCTAACTGGGATCCAAGTCTGATGACATCACAGCTCAAGGAAGCTGTTGCTGCAAAGCCAGATGCCATTGTCGGCATTATCGGAATGATTGGTGATGCTTCTGCAGATCCAATTCTTGCGGAGGCATATGCACAAGGAACAACAATTGCTAACGCAAACTCACAACTCCCAATCGCTGACGCTAAGTACAACGCACAAGGCGAAGGCTATGTAGGTGCGACCAATTACACCGCTGGTGGAGATCTTGCAAAAGAAGCTATCAAGCGTGCTGGACTTAAGTCT
>CAIWWH010000102.1 GCA_903916385.1 uncultured Actinomycetes bacterium | reverse complement strand
CGACCAGCGAGCTTGTCACCATCTTGGATCTTGCGCTTCTGTGCAACATAGACGCGAACAACCTGGTTTACACCGGCTGGTAGTTCGTAATCTTCAGAGTCAGAGATTGAGACGCCGATAACCTTGCCGGACTCACCATGTGGAACCTTGAGTGAGGTATCGCGAACTTCGCGAGCCTTCTCACCGAAGATGGCACGGAGCAAGCGCTCTTCTGGGGTGAGTTCGGTTTCTCCCTTAGGAGTTACCTTTCCAACCAAGATATCGCCTGGGACTACATCGGCACCGACTCGAATGATTCCGCGATCATCGAGATCTGCGAGAACTTCTTCAGAGACGTTAGGGATATCGCGAGTGATCTCCTCGGGTCCAAGCTTGGTGTCGCGAGCATCGACTTCGTACTCCTCGATGTGAATCGAGGTAAGTACATCGTCTTGCACGAGGCGCTGCGACAAGATGATCGCATCTTCGTAGTTGTGACCTTCCCATGACATAAATGCCACGAGTAGGTTCTTACCAAGAGCCATCTCACCCTTCTCGGTGCTTGGGCCATCTGCAATAACGAGACCAGGCTCAACGCGATCGCCCTGTGAAACAACGACCTTCTGGTTGCGGCTAGTGCCCTGGTTAGAGCGAACAAACTTCTCGACGAAGTAGTGCTCAGTGGTGCCATCGTCATTCATAACGGTGACTTCATCGGACTGAACTTCTGTAACAACACCTGGCTTGCGAGCGAGGGTTACATCACCAGCATCGACAGCGGCACGGAACTCCATACCGGTACCCACGAATGGCGCCTCGGCGCGAAGTAGTGGAACTGCCTGACGCATCATGTTAGATCCCATGAGGGCGCGGTTAGCGTCATCGTGCTCAAGGAATGGAATCATCGCGGTAGCTACTGAAACCATCTGGCGCGGTGATACATCCATGTAATCAACTTCATCAGCGAGGATGTATTCAACTTCTCCGCCGCGACGACGAACGAGTACGCGCTCTTCAGCGAAATGCGAATCAGCGGTCAAAGGGGCATTTGCCTGCGCGATGATGTGCTCGTCTTCTTCATCAGCCGTGAGGTAATCGATCGTATCGGTGACCTTGCCCTTTGAAACCTTGCGATAAGGCGTCTCGATAAATCCAAATGGAGTTACGCGAGCATATGTAGCGAGCGAACCGATAAGACCAATATTTGGACCTTCGGGAGTTTCGATCGGACACATACGGCCGTAGTGCGATGGGTGCACGTCACGAACTTCGAAGCCAGCGCGCTCACGAGAGAGACCGCCGGGTCCGAGCGCTGAAAGACGACGCTTGTGGGTCATTCCCGAAAGTGGGTTGGTCTGATCCATGAACTGTGACAACTGGGAAGTTCCGAAGAACTCCTTGATCGATGCAACCACTGGACGGATGTTGATCAAGGTCTGAGGGGTAATAGCCTCGACATCTTGTGTGGTCATGCGCTCGCGAACAACGCGCTCCATACGAGATAGCCCGGTACGAACCTGGTTCTGAATCAACTCGCCAACGGTACGCAGGCGACGGTTTCCGAAGTGATCGATATCGTCAGTCTCGACGCGGACTTCCTTGCCGTACTCCATAAGAGCATCGCCCTTGTGCAGTGAAACGAGGTACTTAATCGTTGCGACGATATCTTCAATGTTAAGAAGACCCTTGGAAAGTTCGAGCTCAAGGCCCAACTTCTTATTGACCTTGAAGCGGCCAACCTTTGCGAGGTCATAACGCTTTGGATTGAAGTAAAGGTTCTCGATGAGGTTCTGTGCAGCTTCCTTCGTTGGTGGCTCACCTGGACGGAGCTTGCGATAAATATCAAGCAACGCTTCATCTTGTGTCTTGACGTTATCTTTTTCGAGAGTGAGGCGAATTGATTCGAATTCACCGAATTGCTCGAGGATCTGCTCTTCGGTCCAGCCCAAAGCCTTCAAGAAGATTGTTACAGATTGCTTACGCTTGCGATCGATACGAACACCGACCAGATCCTTCTTATCAACTTCAAATTCAAGCCATGCACCACGGCTAGGAATGATCTTTGCGGTCAAGATGTCCTTGTCAGATGCCTTCTCGATGGTGCGCTCAAAATAGACGCCAGGAGATCGAACGATCTGTGAAACAACGACGCGTTCTGTTCCGTTGATAACAAATGTTCCACGCGGAGTCATCAGTGGGAAGTCACCCATGAAGACGGTCTGAGACTTAATTTCGCCGGTCTCGTTATTTGTAAACTCAGCGGTGACGAACAATGGAGCGCTGTAGGTCATGTCACGGTCTTTGCATTCAGCGATGGTGTACTTCGCTGGCTCAAAACGGTGATCGCGGAAAGAGAGACTCATCTTTCCTTGGAAATCTTCGATTGGTGAGATCTCTTCGAATATCTCTTCGAGACCAGATTGCTTAGGGACTTCGCCTCGACCGCTCTTCTCGGCCTCTTGCAAACGTCCACGCCACAAGTCGTTACCTAGCAACCAGTCAACGCTATCGAGTTGCAGCGAGAGCAGGTTAGGTACTTCGAGGGGTTCGCGGATCTTTGCAAATGAGACACGTGCGGGGGCAAATGATTTCGACTTCGCGGCCAATGTTCCTCCAGATGCGTGGGACTTGCGTGCAGGTCTATCGAAAGGTTACGGCCGCTATATGCCTAACCCTGCGATTGTGAAAATTTGCGAACGCTCAGGGTACCGAACCCTCCTCAATCTGTCCAATCCATGCTATAAGCGGATAATTTGGCTTATTCTGAGCTTATTTTTGAATAAAGCGCACATTGTTTGCAGAAAATATTCGACTTTTAAGCGTATTTTGCTATATAGTCGCATTTATAAAGCGCACATTGTTTGTAAGGAGGGCATCGTGAGGGCGAGTACAAAGACAAAAATGGCCATGTCCATCGCAAGTACGCAGTCCGATGTTTTTTTGAGGTCCTATTTTGACCGGTTTGGGTCACCCAGCAGGGTTACCAGAGCCATCCAGGAACTCATTAAAGAGGGGAAATTAACTCGCCTCGGTTATGGGGTTTACGCAAAGACGTCCCCTAGCCCCATTTCAGGAAACCCGATCCCTAGTAAGCCGCTCGAAAACCTAGCAGAGCAAACCTTTAAAGCTCTGGGAGTCAAAGTTCAATTGGGTGAGGCAAGAGCCAAATATGCGGCTGGGGAGACGCGGCAGATCCCAATGACTCTAGTTGTCTCAATAGGAAATTCAAGAATTCAACGCAAGATCCGACTAGGCACACGAGAAGTAGTCTATGAAAACAATCTCGCAGCAAGAGGCTGACCTAATTGTCGCAGCATCAAATGAAGGGCTAACTAACTTTCCCCCAGCCGCGCTAGAGAAGGACATATTATTAACCGAAGTTCTTCACGCAATAAAATCTAATAACCTTTATAAACCTAATCTCCTGCAACCGGTGTTTGGTGGAGGTACAAGCCTAATTAAAGGATTTTCAATAATCAGTCGTATGTCTGAGGATTTAGATTTTAAAGTTATTTCGCAAAATCAAGCGCCAACTGACTTGAACAAAAAGGAACTGGGTCTCCTACGCGATTCCATTAGAGCAACACTCGAGGCTCGGGGATTTTCAATTGAAGACGAAGACACAAAGAATTCCAGAAGATACTTCAATTTTGAGCTAGGTTACAAGAGTAGCTTTGATTCGGTCACTAGTTTACGTTCAAATATTCAAGTGGAATTTACTTGCTCATTGCTTTCGGTAACTCCTCAATTAAGAAAAATATCAACTTTGCTATACCGTGACACGAATATCAGTAATCCCTATGATTTTGAAGTTCTTTGTGTTGCTCCCTCTCAAACGGCAGGTGAGAAAATTATTGGACTACTGCGAAATGTCAAGGATATTCAGGCGGGAAGCGACGATCGATTGGTTAGACATATTTACGACCTGCATTTACTGAAGGAATCTGGCTTAAACACAAAAACTTTTTCAGGCGCCATTTTTGCTGCCGTTGAGGAGGATTTTGCAAGGTTCAAAACTGCTTATCCAGAAGATCTGGTAAATAACACCGTCGATTACCTTCGGAAATCACTGGAAGATTTGATTGGAATCGAAAATTTGGATGCCATTTACCAAGCCTTCGTTACTGATCTGATCTCCGGTTTACCCGTTCCTCTTGAAACTGCGCTGAGAAGTTTGCGCCAGCTCGTACAACATATAGAACTGGACCTACACCCGGAGTGAGTGAAGGTCCAATTCGCTTCTAGTTAATTACTTGACGGTGACAGTTGCGCCAGCTGCCTCGAGGGCTGCCTTTGCCTTGTCTACTGCTTCCTTGCTGCCCTTTTCGATCAAGACAGTTGGAGTTGCGTCAACGAGGTCCTTAGCCTCCTTCAAGCCGAGGCTTGAATTGATTCCGCGAACTTCCTTGATAACGGCGATCTTCTGTGAGCCAGCGCTCTCGAGAACGAGTGTGAACTCATCCTGGACCTCAGCAGCTGGAGCTGCTGCGCCTGCGCCACCTGCTGCTGCTACTGGAGCTGCTGCAGTTACATCGAATTCCTCTTCAAATGCCTTTACGAAATCTGAGAGTTCAACGAGGGTCAACTCTTTGAATTGTGCCAATAAATCTTCTTGTGACAACTTAGCCATGATTTTTCCTTTTCTTATTCAGCTGGGGTTTCTGTTGCCTCAGCCACTACAGCCTCAGCTTCAACGACAGGGGTCTCAACGGCTTCAGCAGCGGTCTCGACAGGAGCTTCAGCAGCAGGAGCTGCCTCCGCGACGACATCGGCCTCGGCAGAAACTGCCTCAACAACTGGAGCGGCAGCAGGAGCGCCCTCTTCCAGCTTGATGCGCAGTGCGTCGAAGGTACGTGCGGCCTTGGCCATCGTGCCCTTCATTGCACCAGCGAGCTTGGACAGGAGAACCTCACGGGACTCAAGATCTGCAAGCTTCATGATTTCGGCAGTAGAGACTGACTTTCCGTCGAAGACGCCACCCTTGATAACAAGAAGTGGGTGCTCCTTCTGGAAGTTCTTTAAGCTCTTTGCTGCATCGATTGGATCACCCTTGATGAAGGCGACTGCAGATGGGCCAACGAGAAGATCATCAGAGAGATCTACACCGGCATTCTTTGCAGCAATCTTGGTCAAGGTGTTCTTCACAACGGAATACTTAGTATCGGTACCAAGTGATCGGCGAAGTTCCTTCATTGAGGCCACGGTTAGACCGCGGTACTCAGTGAGGACAGTTGCGCTTGCGCTACGGAAATCTTCCGTAAGTTCAGCGACAGCTGTTTCTTTATCAGAACGAGCCATTAGCTCCCTTTCTACTCTTCACCACGCCAGGTCTTTTCTATTCGGAAATAAAAAAGGCCCCGGCGCATAAGTGCGCACGAGGTCTCGTGTGTACCTATGCGGGCTCTCTTGCGAGAATTATTTCTAGTCGGTCTTTTTGGGACCAACCAGAGACCTGCAGTCTTTGGTGATGGCTAAAGGGTAGGTCATTGATCCTTAGCGGGTCAAACCCGTCTGATCAACGCCTACCCTTTACTTCAATAGCCTTACCAGTACCGGCAAATCAGCCAATTATTGAATAGCAGGTCCACCCTCGCGTGTGACTGAGGTATCCACTGGAATTCCAGGTCCCATCGTCGTTGAGATAACGGCCTTCTTGAGGAAACGGCCCTTGGATGAACTTGGCTTGGAACGGATAACCTCTTCGATCGCCGCTGCATAGTTCTCGGCGAGCTGCTCGGCAGTGAAAGAAACCTTGCCGATCAGGAAGTGGAGGTTGGCGTTCTTATCAACACGGAACTCAATCTTTCCGCCCTTGATATCGGTAACTGCCTTTGCAACATCGGTAGTTACGGTTCCGGTCTTTGGGTTAGGCATCAAACCACGTGGTCCAAGAACCTTTCCAAGGCGACCGACCTTACCCATCAATTCTGGTGTCGAAACAACGGCATCGTAATCAAGACGGCCCTTTGAGACCTCTTCGATCAATTCATCTGCACCGACGATATCGGCGCCAGCAGCGCGTGCCTCTTCGGCGCGCTCTCCACCAGCGAATACCAAGACGCGAGCGGTCTTACCGGTTCCGTGTGGCAGATTAACTGTTGAACGAATTGCTTGGTCGGCCTTCTTTGGATCTACGCCCAGAACAAGTGCTACCTCAACTGACGCGTCGTACTTGGTAACCGAAGTTTCCTTTGCAAGCTTGACTGCAGCGAGTGGTGAGTAAACGTTCTTGACATCGACCTTCGCCGCTGCTTCTAGATATTTCTTACTGCGCTTCATTTCTTCTCCTTGGTTGTTTGGAGTTGTGGTTTGACGGAGCAGCGAGCTCCTCCCACTTCCCAGTTTGTTTTTTTACAGTTAGTTGGAAACCGTAATTCCCATTGAACGTGCTGTTCCTTCGATGATCAGAGTTGCTGCAGCAATGTCGTTGGCATTGAGGTCAGACATCTTGATCTTCGCGATCTCTTCTGCTTGAGCCTTGGTGATGTTGGCAACCTTGGTCTTGTGAGGGATAGCAGATCCCTTTTCGACTCCAGCAGCCTTCAAGATAAGACGTGATGCTGGTGGGGTCTTGGTGATGAAGGTGAATGAACGATCCTCGTAGACAGTGATCTCTACAGGGATGATCTGACCCTTCTGTGACTCTGTTTCAGCGTTGTACTGCTTAACGAAGTCCATGATGTTTACACCATGCTGACCGAGGGCTGGACCCACCGGTGGAGCTGGTGTTGCAGCGCCTGCCTGAATCTGCAACTTGATAAGTGCAGTTACCTTCTTCTTTGGTGCCATTTTTTTGGTTTCCTTTTTTCCTATTTAACTGGGGTTAAATCTTTTGTACTTGATGGAAAGCGAGTTCAACTGGAGTCTCACGACCGAAGATTGAAACAAGCACCTTGAGCTTTGCTTGCTCAGGCATGATCTCGGAGATAGATGCTGGCAAGGTTGCAAATGGGCCATCCATAACGGTGACAGATTCGCCGATCTCGAAGTCAACAACCTTGATATCAGCCTTCTCGCCCTTCTTGGCTGGACGTGGAGCGAGGATGTTTTCGACCTCTTCCAGACTCAACGGTGAAGGGTGGTGTGCATTGCCTACGAATCCAGTAACACCAGGGGTATTACGGATACAAGACCAAGACTCATCAGTGAGATCCATACGGACAAGAACGTAACCAGGGAAGACATTGCGCTTAACCTGCTTGCGTTGACCATTTTTGATCTCTGTAACTTCTTCTTCAGGAACTTCTACCTGGAAGATGTAATCCTCCATATTAAGAGCCTGAACGCGGTTAGCTAGGTTGCCTTTAACCTTCTTCTCGTAACCGGCATACGAGTGAACGACATACCAATCACCAGCGGCCGTGCGCAGCGCGCGACGGAACTCAGCATTTGGATCGTTCTCATCTTCAGCTTCGGCAGAAACCTCTTCGTCGATAGAGGCGAGCGCATCTGCGCTACCTGCCTCTTCGTCAGCCACAACTTCCTCAATTACAGGTTCTGCTATTGGAGTCGCAGTCAGTGCAGCTTCAAATGCATCAACAGGAGTTGATGCGGCGGCTTCAACGACGGTCTCTTCGAAGAATGGATTTTCTATTGTCATGTCGCGCACCTATCCAAAGATCCAGAAAACGATTTTGGTGAGCGCAACATCAAGAATTGAAACAACTGCGATGATGAAACCTACGAATACAAATACGACTGCGGTATAGGTCGTAAGTTGCTTCTGGGTTGGCCAGACAACCTTGCGTAGTTCAGCGACAACCTGGCGATAGAACAGGTTGATGCGACCGAAGAGGCCAAGTTTCTCTTTGCCTTCTTCAGTATCGTGCTTCTCGTCGACCACGTGTGTTGCCTTTCCTCTTACGTTGACCAATCTTGCAGGGCAGGAGGGACTTGAACCCCCAACCGCCGGTTTTGGAGACCGGAACTCTGGCCAGTTGAGCTACTGCCCTTCGAGCGTTGTTAAGACACGACTGATCGTGACCTAATGCAAGCGCCAGAACGAGGATTCTAGAGCCCAGCGGGGGTGCGAGTAAAACCGACCCTTCCACCCCGTCACCCAGAGGAGAGCCACTTTTGGCATACTTCCCTATATGAGCGCAGAAAAGCCCCGTATCTCCCAACGTATCGCCGCCATCGCCGAATCAGCGACCCTAGCGGTCGATGCGAAAGCCAAAGCCCTCAAGGCTGCCGGAAAGCCAGTTATTGGCTTTGGAGCAGGTGAGCCAGACTTTCCAACGCCTGATTACATCGTGCAGGCTGCTATCGAGGCCGCTGCCAAGCCCGCCAATCACCGGTATACCCCAACCCCTGGTCTACCTGAGTTGCGAGATGCGATCGTGGCCAAGACGTTGCGCGATTCCAATTACGTCATCACATCTGATCAAGTCCTTGTTACCAATGGCGGCAAGCAGGCGGTTTATCAAGCATTTGCCACAATGATTGATCCAGGTGATGAGGTCATACTCCCCGCGCCTTATTGGACGACATATCCCGAGTGCATCAAGTTGGCTGGTGGGATTTCGGTCGAGGTCTTTGCCGACGAGACACAAAACTATTTGGTGAGCGTGGAACAACTTGAGGCTGCGCGCACCGAGAAGACTAAAGCGCTGCTCTTCTGTTCCCCTTCCAATCCAACGGGCTCTGTCTATTCGCCTGAGCAGGTCAAGGCGATAGGTGAATGGGCTCTCGAGCATGGAATTTGGATTATTGCCGATGAAATTTATGAACACCTTCTCTATGACGGTGCTACAGCACCGAGCATTCCTGTTGCCGTACCAGCAATGGCTGATCGCACCATAATTCTTAATGGAGTTGCGAAGACTTATGCGATGACCGGTTGGCGCGTGGGTTGGATGGTTGGACCTAAGGATGTCATTAAGGCCGCGACTAATCTCCAATCTCATCTCTCTTCAAATGTCTCTAACGTTTCACAGCGCGCTGCAATCGCCGCCCTGACTGGTGATCTCACGGCGGTACACGAAATGGGAACCGCCTTTGATCGTCGCCGCAAATTAATCGTTGGTCTGCTCAATGAAATTCCTGGAGTCATCTGCCCAACGCCTACGGGAGCCTTTTACGTTTACCCATCTGTTAAAGGTGTTCTCGGCAAAGAGATTCGTGGGAAGCGGCCTCAGACTTCTGCAGAGTTAGCGACACTGATCCTCGAAGAGGCAGAGGTTGCCGCAGTTCCTGGTGAGGCCTTTGGCCCTTCGGGATACTTGCGCTTCTCGTATGCGTTAAGCGATGCAGATATCGTTGAGGGTATTGCGCGCGTAAAGAAATTGCTCTCCGAAGCTATCTAGAGTTCAACTCCCACAAATCGCACCTCTGGTGTCAGGGTAATTCCAAAGGCTTCTTGGACTCGAGTTTTTGCGCTGCGAGCAAGGGCGACAATATCTTCACTGGTCGCGCCTCCAGCATTCGCAATTGCTAAGACATGCTTCTCTGAGATTTTGGCTCCGTTGATTCCTTCGCCTTTGACGACGCCCGCATTCTCCATGAGCCAGGCGGCTGGAACTTTAACTCTGCCATCTTCTTGCGGCCAGCGCGGGGCACTATCTGGAAGGGTCTCCGCTTGCTCCTTTGAAATAATCGGGTTAACGAAGAAGGAGCCTGCGCTCCAATTCTGCTCGCTATCGTTGTAAAGCATCCCCTTTTTTGCACGTAGCGCTAGTACTGCTGCACGTAGCTCATGAGTCGGAACACGGGAATCCAAATCCACGCCGAGTGCATCTGCCAACTCTTTATATTTAACCGGTAATGAGAATTCTCCACGCCGCAATTGAAAGGTCACGTCAAGGATGACGTAGCGATCCCCTGCGCGCTTGAATAAGGAATCGCGATAGGTAAATTCGCATTGATCCGCTGTAAAAGTTCTTATCGTTTTTTCGTGTCGATCATACGTCCGAACCCGCGCAATAACTTCCGAAACCTCGTGCCCATATGCACCAATATTCTGGATAGGTGCTGCGCCAACCGTTCCAGGAATTCCACTGAGTGACTCGAGATTCGCTAACTTCTTCTCAAGAGTAAACGCAACGAACTCATCCCAATCGACTCCGGCCGCTACTTGCAGCATTCCGCCGCTGCATGCATCTATCTCATATGAATTTCCCTGTGTTGCGACGACTATCACGGTGCCGCCGAACCCGGCATCGCTCACTAAAAGATTCGATCCCCCACCAATTAATAAGAGTGGAGTCCCTGCCGCATCGCACTCACTGACCGCAGAAATTAACTCCGCTTCGGTGGTAACTCGAAGGACCCTCCTGGCTGGACCACCTACGTGCAGGGTGGTGAGCTCTGAAAGGTTGGTCATGGCTTAAGGCTATCGGCGCTCTACCAAGATCTCATTCTTACCGCGGAAGCGATCCAGAATTCGATCGTAATTCTTCTTAGATTGCTCATCCCGATAGGTCGGATCGGTGTCGTAGTACCCGTGATGGCGAGCCTGCTCCAGAGGTAGATCTATCTGCAGCAAATTCCCCCGCGCCTGGCGCAGGCGGAGCGAAAATTCCATATCGGCGTTGCGGTAATACAGGGCTCGGATGTTAAACCCTCCGCTTTCGATTGCGCTCTCGCGATTGAGCCCCATGAAGTAACTAAAGAGAACATCGACGGGGCCAGGGCCTTTGTCTTCGACGCTGCGCCACTCATCCTCCACATTTACCAGTCCGCCGTGCCAACCAACTGCAGCCCACTCCCCCGTCGCAAGTTTTTCAACTGTCGGAGTTACGGCATCGCCGAGGAAGCGGGTGGATGGATCCATAATGATCACATAGGGGGCTGGTGCGAATTTAAGAAGGGCATTTGCTGCTTCTCCCCAACCGACGCCCTCCTGAATTTGGGTTATGAAGGTCCGTTTATCAAGCTGGGCTGCCAGGTCATGGAGCTCTGGCTTTCCGGAAACTAAGACCAGGATGGCGCAATTTTCTGGTGCAAATTCCTTAATGGATTTAATTGCGAGAACAAGATCGTCAATAAATCCATCGGCGATGATTGCAATAGCGCTTTCAAAGTTCTTATCCGTGAATTTACGTAAGTCGCCTACGCGCGAAACGATCGGGAAGGGTGACTTCAATTTAAATTCGAAGCCATCGGCTACATCTAAAACTTCGAAACCAAATTCAGCAATCTTGTTACGAAGTTGATCGGCCATCGCCCAATCCTTTGTGGCGCGTGCAGCCATGCGAGCCCGGGCTAGCTCTACAACTTCTTCTGGTGCGCTCATAGCAATATTACGGCTTTAGCCATTCCTAAAACTTTGACCTCATTGCAAATTGCCGTTAGCTCTAACTTTGCAATCTCATCAGTCACTTCTACAACGGTGGCGCTGACAATTAATTCCACATCAACTCCGGCTGGAACTACTACTGGCTTGGTGAAGCGAGCAGAAAACTCTCGAACCTTCGAACTACTACCTGCCATCGCGCTTACATATTGGCCAACTAAACCCATCGTGTACATCCCATGGGCAATCACATTTTCTAGCCCTACGGATTTCGCGAACTCCTCGTTCTGATGGATCGGGTTCTGATCTCCGCTGGCGTTTGCATAAGAAACTAAGGCGGCGCGATTGATGATGTAGCGCTTTTCTGGGAGGGCGGCTCCAACCACAAAGGTGCTCATGCGCGAAATACCAAGGTCGACCAACTCGATACCGCAACTTCCCCGCCATTCAAGAGATCTGAACGAACGGTCACAATTTCATTTCCGGCGACAACTCGAGCGCTCTCGATGGTTGAGTTACAGAAGATCTCCATACCCGCGGTCAGTTGCTTGTTGATCAGGAATCTCTGATCTCCATGTACAACCCGGCTCCAATCCAACCCGGACTCGACGAGGATAGATTGGGATTGCTCCAGCGAGATCGTGATTGCAAAGGTGGGTGGCGCGAGGTGGGTTTCAGGCTCGCCAAGAGCGCGCGCAAACGCCGCAATGGAATCAGAGGAGATAGTCGTGCTTGTGGCACCCACAAAGGTGCGCCCGACGAGGTCGGGGTTGAGCATTAATTAACGAGTTTCGCGGTGAACCGTCGAAAGCTTGCAACGTGGGCAGAATTTCTTGAGCTCAAGACGATCTGGATCGTTACGGCGGTTCTTCTTGGTGATGTAGTTACGCTCTTTGCACTCGACACAGGCCATAGTGATCTTAGGGCGGACATCCGCGCTCTTGCTTGCCATGGTCGTGCTCCTTTTTATGTTAAAACGTAAATACCGTGAAACCTAAGAGGTGAAGGTTACTTCATCCCCCGAGATTCGTCTAAATCACGCTCAATGTGCAGGTGAGCCGCGAAAATAGTGGGAAATTTTGGTAGCGGAGGCCGGACTTGAACCGGCGACACTGCGATTATGAGCCGCATGCTCTACCAAGCTGAGCTACCCCGCCAAGGGAAATTTCGAGCCCCCCAACGGAATCGAACCGTTGACCTTTTCCTTACCATGGAAACGCTCTACCGACTGAGCTAGGGGGGCGGACCTTCGCCCGCAAGGTTACAGGTTTTGGGTATCTCAGGCGAAATTGATGGTTGTGGCTGCCTCCCGCTCTTGCAAGGATGCGTCAATGAGCCACCAGGAATTCCATCTTCCCAAGGTCCCCCATTGGCACCGCCCTCATATCGGAGAGCACCGCTGGCCAGTCTCCTTCGTCGTGGCCGTTGTGATCCTCCTGCAATACCTATTGCCACACACGCTCTCGCTGAAGTCGCAGCCAGAGATCTGCATCCTTGAAGGCTTGCTTATGCTCGCTCTCTTCGCAATCAGCCCAGGGCGGATCGTCACCCATCGGAAATCCACGTGGTGGACCGGAATCGCTCTCACGGGAGTCATGACTGCAAGCAACATCGCCTCCGCGGTGCACCTCTTGCAGAAGTTGATCGACGGCACTATCAAGAGTCCGTCGAGCCTTCTCGCCTTCGGTGGATCTATCTGGCTTACCAACATGGTGGTCTTTAGCCTTTGGTACTGGGAGTTTGATCGCGGCGGTCCAGGTGCGCGAGCCGAAGCGCTCGATCCCTATCCAGATTTTCTATTCCCTCAAATGACCAATCCGGAGTTCTCACCAATGGATTGGAGCCCGACCTACTTTGATTACCTCTTCACCTCATACACAAATGCCAGTGCATTTAGTCCAACTGATGTCATGCCCCTAACGCGATGGGCCAAGATGTTGATGATGGTGCAGAGCGCCACGTCGCTCGTGACAGTCGGACTTGTTATTGCGCGCGCAGTAAATATTCTGCCCTAATTAAAAGACGGTCACGCTAAAGGCGATCTTCACTCCGTTGTGGTTTAGGGTGACGATGGTTGTTCCCTTTTTAAGTGGCTTGAGACCTGGGTTGGTCGTATATGTTCCTTGATTGCCACCTGCGACAAAGGAGACGATCGTTGGATCAGTGATCGTTGCGCTCCATTGATCGGGATCTGGAACCGTAAAGACCAGGACATTAGAGAGAGCAACTGAAGCGTTTGTAACAACGGTTGGGTCCACAAGAACTGGCGCAACTACCTTGCTACCGGGAGCGGTATATCGCGGAACTAAGTGCGCAAAAAATTGATTGAGTTGAGCGCGCGGAATTCCAACACTGATGACTGCAACTTGAGTTGAGGTCAGGCTACCTGCACCAGGTTCATTGACGACGGTCCGCGTTGCCCCGCGAATCAACATCATGTTGATCGGGCAAATGTTCTTGGTCGAGCTTTCTGTAAGCAGAATGGATTTCTTGCCAGCCGCATAATTAACATTCAAAGCCAGATCGCCAACACCGCACTTGTGCATCCCGAAATTCTTGAGAGCTAAGCCCGCCATCCAGCTGGGTTGATAGACCACGTAGTTGAGGCCGACCTGCGCATCCTCGTAGGGATTACCGCTTCCCATGGCGAGAGCGGGGAAGGTAGTTGCCGCCAGGATTCCAGCGGCAACAATTGCGACGAGTCCACCTTTAATCTTCATAGATTGAGGCTAGCCTCGCACTCTGAGAATTTTATAAAGCACCGCTGAGAATTAGGGATTCAAGTGGAACTCTGGTGCGGGCTGCAATCTCCCGCTCAACCATCTTTGGATCGCCGAGGGCATCTGCGGGAGCCTGCTTGCCAATCGCGAGAAT
>CAIWWH010000101.1 GCA_903916385.1 uncultured Actinomycetes bacterium | reverse complement strand
CCTCGGTGTTCCGCAGAAAGCGGTAAGCACCGTTATGGAACAGGGGAAGAAGAGATTATTTCATGCGCTCGATTTCCCACCTTTAGCCTGATGCGAGATACTTCTCCCTACGATCTTCATTGTTTTGAGGTAAGGGAGTTAGACCATGGCAGCCATGAAACCACGTACTGGCGATGGTCCCATGGAGGTCACCAAGGAGGCGCGTAGCCTGGTGATGCGTATTCCCCTCGAAGGAGGCGGTCGACTTGTGGTCGAGCTCAATGTTGAAGAGGCAACCAATCTCGGGAACGCCCTTCAGGCCGCAGTAGCACTCGTTAAGAAATAGCAGCCACTTATGCGCCTGCCCCAACCAACGCTCTCTACGGTTGGTTCGCTCAGTAAGGAAAATTTAGAGAAATACAACGCCCTGGTTCTGCCTACATACTTTTCCGAGAGCGGACCATCTCTTGAGGAGAACGCCCTTTCGGAGCAGATCCTCGAGGCGGCAGGTCAAGAATTTAGCGCCCTCCTCGCCATGTGGCCAGATTTCTCCGCCAAGGCTGGTGAGATTCTCGAGATCCCATTAATTGCCTCTGGAAAGTCGCGGCGGCTCTTTGTTCTGGGTTTGGGAAGTGGATCTCTTGAAGAGAGTCGGAAAGCTGGAGCATCTCTCGGTCGCAAAGTGAAATCGACGGGCTACTCAATCTTTAGCGCTTTTACCGCAGAATTTAATGAATCGGTCGCCCACCTGGTTGCGATCTCACTCTCGCAATATGGCTGGAACGTGAAGAGTGATTACTCCGCGAGTGATAAGAGCGCTCGCTCTAAGGGCGCAGTCGCATTCAGCTTTGATGCAACTTTAAGTAGTGCGGCGGAGCGTGCAACGATTTTGTCCGAAGCCGTCTGGACCACACGCGATCTCATCCATACCCCTTCAAATATTAAGAATCCTGCTTGGATGGCTGAGCAGGCTAAAGCTCTGGTCAAGAAGGCGAAGTCAAAAGATTTATCTGTGGTCGTGAAAAAGGGTGGGGCCCTCGATAAGTTCGGTGGGATGCGCGCCGTTGGAAATTCTGCGCCATCAACTCCGCCGCATTTGATTGAGATTCATTACGCACCTGTGGGAAGCGAGAATTGGCCTCACGTTGTTTTGGTTGGTAAGGGAATCACATATGACACGGGCGGCGTCTCTATGAAGCGTCCCTACGAACTCATGATTCCCATGAAGAGTGATATGGCTGGAGCTGCTGCAATCTTGGCTGCCACAGTTGCAATGGCTGAAATCAAACCGCAACTACGAGTAACTGCACTAATGATGTGCGCCGCAAACATGGTCTCAGGTACCGCGCAACGTCCATCCGATGTAATCACCCAATTTGGTGGAACTACAGTTGAAATCATCAATACCGATGCCGAAGGACGTTTAGTACTTGCCGATGGTCTAGCCTACGCAGATTTAGAGCTCGATCCAGATTATCTCTTGGACATTGCTACGTTGACGGGTTCTGCAACACTGGGCCTCGGTAAGCAGTACGGGGCGATGTACTCCCGCAACCTTGCAGTGACAACTCAACTTCACCAGATCGGGGAGCGCATTGGAGATCGAGTCTGGCCCATGCCGTTAGTCGATGACTACGTACCTGCACTCGCTAGCCAAATTGCCGACCTTAACCACGATGCATCAGCGAAGAGTTTTAGCGCCGGGTCGGTGACTGCGGCCCTATTCCTCGAGCGTTTTGTCGGGAAGCGGAAGTGGGTACACCTCGATATCGCAGGACCGGCTCGCTCAGAAGTCGATGCTGGCGAGTTGATAAAGGGCGGAACTGGATTTGGTACCCGTCTGCTTATCGAATGGTTAGCATCTCTCTCATGATCGGCAATCGCGGTGATATGTCAGCATTCGCTGAGAGTTACGTGCGCGAAGATATTTTTATGCAGCAGGCCCGCAATAATGCCGATGAGTTAGGAACTCTAGATCCATCTCCGGCCGTTGGGGGCCTCTTAAAATTTATTGTGGAATCGTTGAACGCAAAGTCGATCGTGGAAATTGGCACGGGTTCTGGGGTGAGTGGCCTTTGGCTCTTCGCGGGAGCGGCGCCCGAAGCGGTTCTCACCTCTATAGATACAGAACGCGAGCACGCGGCATCTGCTCGTTCAGTCTTTGAAGAGTCTGGGATATCAACACAACGTTTTCGATTAATCACAGGAATCATTATGGAAGTTGTAGGAAAACTTGCAGATAACAACTACGACTTAGTTGTTATCCGTCCCGCCGCAGACTTAATGGACCTCACCCACGCTGCTTATCGCTTGCTGAGACCGGGCGGAATTCTCTTTGTAGATCACGCGTTGAGCGGAGGCAAGGTTGCTGATCCAACACAGCGCGACTTTGAGAGTATCTCTCGTCGCGATGGAATCCGCGCCGTAAAGGAGGACTCTCGTTGGAGTTCGACAGTTCTACCCATCGGAAGCGGAGTTCTTCTAGCGACCAAGCTTTAACTCACTTATAATGAGCCAATGTTTGAAGATGAAACCACTCCCCCTGCGCAAAACTCTGTAGCACCGCAACCCGAAGAATCGGTTGAAACTCCTAACGAGACAACGCCCGAGACAACGCCCCAGGCGAATGTTGAAACTCCAGTCACCACTCCTACACAAACCCCGTGGTGGGTATCAGAAGGTCCATCGACCGTTGCCACCCATGCGCCGGTAGTTCCACTGAAGCGCGCTGTCCAAGTGACCTGGTATATGGCGCTTGCGATGTCTTTGATCGCTGGATTAGTCGGCGCCTTGGTCGGCAAAGTCGCATTTGATAACAACCCACATTTAATTTCTACAAGTCAAGTGATAGAGCGCGCACCTAATTCCATTGCAGGAATCGCGGCTCGGGTTTCTCCTTCAGTTGTTGAAATTGATTCGACGACAACTTCCGGTACTGACACTGGCTCTGGCTTCTTTATTCAGAGCAATGGTTACATCATGACCAACAACCACGTCATCGAAGCCGCTGTTCTCGACAATTCGAAGATCACCGTAAAGCTCGCCAACAACATGCAGTACACAGCCACAGTTGTCGGTCGAGATACTTCCTACGACCTCGCTGTTCTCAAGATAGATGTCACCGGCGCACCCGCTCTAGTTCTTGGCGATAGTGACAAAGTGCAAGTTGGTGACACCGTCATTGCAATTGGTTCACCTCTTGGCCTGCAAGGAACCGTAACCGCGGGAATCATTTCGGCAAAGAATCGTCCTGTGACAACCAGTTCCGATAACACGGCGAACGAGAGTTCATTTATCAATGCACTTCAGACCGATGCAGCGATCAACCCCGGAAACTCCGGAGGCCCTCTCGTCGATGCCACAGGCGCCGTTATCGGCGTCAACTCAGCCATTGCATCTCTCGGCAACTCCGCAGCAGGCCAACCCGGATCTATTGGACTAGGTTTCTCAATTCCGATAAATCAGGCGAAGCGAACTGCGGATCAGTTGATTAAAACCGGCACTTCGCATTATCCAATCGTGGGAATGTCTCTTGATTCCACCTTCCCAGGCCCTGGTGCGAAGATTGCCAGCGTCGCGAATGCGATCCTGCCTGGAGGACCTGCTGCTACAGCTGGTCTACAACCTGGCGATGTCATCCTCGCGATTGATGGCCAGCCAATATCCGTTGCCGATGATTTGATCGTTGCCATCCGTTCCCACGCTATTGGGGACACAGTTACCCTCAAATATCAACGGGGAAGTGTGACGAAGTCGGTCAAAGTCGTACTCGCCGCCTCTAAATAGAGTCGTAGAGTGCTCTTATGATGCACGAGATGATTGCTGCTATTCGGGCTGCGCTGGCTAAGGTCAATGATCCAGAGTTACGTCGCCCCCTTCCAGATCTTGGAATGGTTGAGAGCGTTTTATTCGCTGATGGCGTAGCAACCTTGGGCATCAAATTAACCATTAGTGGTTGTCCGATGCGCGATCGATTGAATGGCGATATCACCGCAGCGGTCAGCGCGATTGAAGGAGTCGTCGATGTCGTCATCAACTTCGGTGTGATGAGCGACGAAGAGCGCGAAGCTGTTAAGAAGTTGCTCCGAGGCGGTCGCGAAAAGTTTAACCCCTTCGCTCAAGAGGATTCACTGACTCGAGTTATAGCCGTTGCTTCAGGCAAGGGGGGAGTAGGAAAGTCCTCAGTGACTGCCAACTTAGCCGTAGCCGCTGCGGCGCGCGGTTTGAGCGTTGGAATATTGGATGCAGATGTATACGGACACTCGATCCCACGATTGCTCGGGATTTTGGATAAGCGTCCAACTGCTCTAGATCAGACCTTTATTCCGGTCGAAAACTACGGTGTCAAAGTAGTTTCGATGGAGATGTTTAAGCCACATCGAGAAGATCCCATCGCGTATCGCGGCCCACTTCTTCATCGTGTCCTTGAACAGTTGATGAGTGACGCGTACTGGGGTTCCCTCGATCTTTTACTACTCGATCTGCCGCCGGGCACTGGAGATATCGCTATCTCACTGGGTCAGTTGATTCCGCGTTCAGAAATTCTGGTGGTAACGACTCCACAAATAGCAGCGGCGGAAGTGGCCGAACGGGCCGGGCGAATCGCCTTCCAGATGAAGCAGCGCATCATTGGAGTCGTCGAAAATATGTCGGCCAGTCCATGTCCGCACTGTGGTGAACCGATCGCGCTCTTTGGTAGCGGTGGTGGGGCTGAGACCGCCAAGCGCCTCAGCGCGCTCGTTGGTAGTGAGGTTCCGCTCTTGGCTGAACTTCCTTTCGACATCCAACTCCGTGATGGTGGCGATGCGGGTCTGCCCGCCTACTTGGGAAGCGGTGAAGGAGTGATTAAGAAGACCTTCGATGAACTTTTGAATTCCTTGATGGCCACTCGTCCATCCCTCGTTGGAGTCCCACTCTCTCTCCATACCTAAGGCTCCCCGCCGAGCCCTTGGTGCTAGGGGTATCCCGTAGACTGCGCCTGTGAAACGTCCTCCTGTTGCCTCGATCAACACCGTAGCGAAGCGGCTGGTCGGACGGAGCGATCTCCTCATATCTCGAAAGAGTGTGCGGGAGTCCTTGGTCTCACTTGCTGGACTTATAGGTCGCCCTGTCGTCGATCCTGATGGGCGCGAAATTGGACGACTAGTTGATGTTGTCGTTCGCCACGGCGAAGAGACCTACCCACCGGTCACAGGACTTATTGTCAAAATTGCCAACCGCAAATCATTTATCAATGGCGCTCGCATCTCGCAATTAACCCCGAGTTCAATCACCTTGTCTTCTACGAAAATTAATCTTGAACCCTTCTCGCGCCGCCCTGGCGAGTCCTTACTTGATGCAGATGTCCTTGATCACCAGATTGTCGACGTCGATGGGCTGCGAGTGGTGCGTACATCTGACCTCTACCTGGCACCTTTTAATAAAGAGGTTCGTGTAGTTGGCGTTGATATCTCCTTTGTCTCATTCTTGCGCCGCTTATTCCCCGGTTCTCTTTCTCGTCGCCCGACTCCCGATCACGTCATCGACTGGGCATCAGTTGCATCCCTTATGGATTCTCACGGAGTAGTTCGCACATCCGGTACTCGCTCAGCGCTAAGCCAATTGCGCCCCGCGGACTTAGCGGATCTCATCGAGGATCTAGCGGGGCGAGAGCAAGGCGCACTTATTGAGATGTTGGATCCCGATCTCGCGGCCGATGCCCTCGAAGAGATGGAAGATGACGAGCTCGAGGGTCTCTTGCGCGGATTATCTGCCGAACGCTCAGCCGAACTGCTCTCCCGTATGGAGCCGGATGAGTCTGCCGAGGTTCTTCGTGACCTGGACGATGAGCACCGAGAAAGTATTTTAAATGCCATGGAGAGCGCAACCGCAAAGCAATTGCGACAGTTAGTTTCATTTGATGAAGAAGTTGCCGGTGGAATCATGACTACTCACATACTGGTCGTGAAAAGTACTGTCACTGTCGCCGACGCGCTCCAACTTCTCGTTGAGAATCGTGAACGTGAAAGCTCTGACGGAGTCCTGGTTGTAGATAGTAAAGGGAAGTTACTCGATCATATTCAGACGGTCGAACTCATCGCAGTTGATCCGCAGAGTTTGGTCTCTGAACTGATTGCAAAACCCTTCCCAACGGCGGTCACTATTGATACTCCTATTGAAGAAGTCGTGGAAGAGTTCTCTAACAACCGCGGCTCTTCGATCATCGTGATCGATGAGAAGAACAAGCCCATCGGTCGCATTCTGGCCGATGACCTTGTCGATGCTCTTTCTAAGAACCGCGGTCGATTCTCACAGAGCGGTGTAACGCGTTCATGACACAAGTGACTATTCCCAGCGGCCGCAAACTGCGCATCGCAGCATTCTTAGCGGTAATGGGTCCAGGGGTTATCGCAGGGCTCTCGGATGATGATCCAGCTGGTATTACGACGTACTCCCAGCTTGGAGCACAATTTGGTTACCGCCTGCTGTGGGTACTGGTTGTATCTACTATCGCCCTGATCGTCTTTCAGGATCTCGGAGCGCGCATAGGCGTCGTGACCCGTCAAGGTTTGATTGGGCTGGTCCGGCAGAAATATGGCGCCCGCGCCGGTAGCTTTAGCGCGGTCGCGCTTATATTGGCCAATCTCGGAACGATGACCGCGGAGTTCGCAGGTGTTGCGGCGGCAGGTCAACTCTTTGGAATTTCACGCTACTGGACTGTGCCACTCACCGGATTCTTCATCTCCGCTCTCGTACTGCGTGGCACTTTTAAGAAGGCCGAACGCGTCTTCTTCATTCTCTCTGCAGTCTTTATCTCGTACATCGTTGCTGGCTTTATGTCTCATCCGCACTGGGGCGCCGCAATACATGGCATGGTGGTTCCGTCGATGCCCTTCAATCGCGATGCTATCAATATTGCCACTGCGACCCTGGGTACGACTCTAGCGCCGTGGGGTTTGGCCTTCATTCAGTCATACGCAGTTGATAAGCGGTTGACGCGTGCAGATCTAAAATTATTGCGCGCAGATGTGTGGGTCGGATCTGCTTTGACGGGAATTATTGGATTCTTCGTCATCGTCACCTGCGCCGCCACGCTCAACCACGAACACATCACCAACATCACCGATGCTTCACAAGCCGCGAGAGCGCTGCAACCTTTAGCCGGGACGTTGGCAAAAGATATCTTCGCCGTCGGAATCATTGGTGCGGCATTGTTGGCTGCCTCGATCTTGCCACTATCTACCGCATATTCGGTGAGTGATCTCACCGGCTCACCCGCCGCCCTCGACGATAAATTTGACGAAGCCCCACTCTTCTACCTCACCTTTGCGGCGATCACAGTTGTTGCTGGTGGGTTGATCATGATTCCAGGCGTCTCATTGATTTGGATCTTGATTAGTTCACAGATCTTGAATGCGATTCTCCTGCTTCCACTCCTCGCTTACATGTTTGGAATTTCGCGCGATAAGAAGTTGATGGGTGAGTTTGTCGCCGGGAAGCGTGCACTTATTCTTTATGGAGCGATCATCGCTCTCGTGGCAATCTGCGTCCTCTCTCAATTCTGGTTTATCTTTAATCTGTGAAGGCAAAAACACACGATCACACCGCCCTGCCGCAAGGGCGTGATATCCCATTTCTTCTCGCCGGAATTTTTGGCATTGGATCTTCAGGTCCACTCATTGCCAAAAGCATCATGCCCATCTCCACGCTGGTCTTCTGGCGCAACCTTGGGGGAGCTCTCATCATGGCTCCCTTCGCTATCAGGTCCGGGCAATTATTTGACCGAAAGAATCGTCGCCTGGTAGCGATCTCGGCACTCGCTGGAGTTGTGCTCGCCGGTCACTTTCTGGCCTTCTTCGCCGCGATGCGCTTTACCTCGGTGGCCGCCGGCACCGCCCTTGCAGCGCTGCAACCTATCTTTGCAGCTCTCTATATGAAGTACCGCGGAGCCCAGATCTCCTCACAATCTTTGGGCGGAATGGCCCTCGCCTTTGCCTCACTTTTACTGATAACAGGTGTCGACTTCTCTCTCTCGACCCGAGCCTTTGTCGGAGATCTACTTGGGATTCTCTGCGGCGCCCTATCGGCCGCCTACATGATCATGGGTTCAAGGGTGCAGAAATCACTTGCTACATCCACGTACACCACCATTTGTTTTTCATCATGCGCACTCACTGCACTTGTTGGCGGTCTGCTCACCAACTCGCCACTCTTTCACTTTCAAGCGCGGCAGTGGCTCTATCTCCTTGGGCTGATTATCGGGGCGCAGTTCCTCGGTCACACCCTCTTTAACATGACCCTAAAGCGGGTATCACCGGTCGTTGTCTCGCTCATCGTCTTCTTCGAGGTGCCTGTGTCCGCAATCATCGCCTGGTTCTGGCTCCACCAAAAGCCATCGGTAGGGACAATCCCGGGAATTGTCGGCCTCTTAATAGGCTGCGCCATATTTGTACTCAGAAATAAGGCCCCCATTGATTGATCTTCATACGCATACAAGTTTCAGCGACGGCACCGATAGCCCCACTGAACTTATTAACAAGGCGCACGCCGCCGGTCTGAGCGCAATAGCCCTTACTGACCATGACACCGTTGCAGGGTGGGATGAGGCGCAGGCCCATCTACGCCCTGGAATGGCACTCGTTCTCGGCTCTGAAATTTCCTGCCAAACTAAAGATGGAATTAGCGTCCACATGTTAGGGCTGCTCTTCGACCGCGAAAACGAGGCACTTGCTGCGATGATGGCGCGCACCCGTGAGAACCGCATCGGGCGGATGCAGAAGATCATTGCAAGGCTCAACACTGCAGGTTATGAAATAACGATGGACGACGTGGAAGCACAGTTATCTGACGGTGCGACGCTAGGTCGCCCACACTTAGCCGATGCCTTAATCGCTGCTGGATACATGAAATCGCGAGAAGAGGTTTTCGCGGAAGTTTTGCATAACAACTCGCCTTTTTATGTCGCGCATTACTCTCCAACTCCCGAAGATGCGATTGCTCTGATTAAGGGAGCTGGAGGAGTAGCGGTAATCGCCCATGCCATGGCCTCACTGCGGGGAAGAGTTATCTCGCCCACCACCTTTGAAAGCTACGTCAGAGCTGGGCTAGATGGAATTGAGGTGATGCATCGCGATCACACCGCAGAGAATCGAAGCTTGCTCTCCGAAATTGCTGAAGAATTTGGCTTGGTAAAGACCGGATCAAGCGACTATCACGGAAATGGAAAGCTCAACCAACTAGCGGAGTTTCACACCGCTCCAAAGGAATTTGAAAAGCTCGAAGCTCGCAGTAGCGAGCCGCGCGTTATAAGGAGGTAAATCCCACCTTCTGATCTGTTGCGTCGCCGATCTCGATGTACGAGATCTTTCCAGCTGGAACCAAAATCACGCGCTCTTTGATATCTGTAACCTCAAAGGTCTTTCCCGCAGAGATGGCCTCGTTGGCAAGCTGGACTACTTTCGTCGCCTCCAAGTGGGTCTCAAAATGTAACTCCTGTGCGCTCTCGCTGATTCCGACGCGAACTGAAGTCTTACTTTCATTATCTTTCTTAGCCATAATTGCAGTTTAGTGCTCTTCAGATTTTGCGGAAACCTGAAATCCCGCGCCATTGCAGGCTCGCCACCAATTTGACTGCCAATTCTCGGTCAATCTTGCCATCACGCGCAAGCCAATGGCGGGCGGTGGTCTGGGCAGTTCCAATGAGCCCAACTGCCAACATCATCGCAGACTCCTGAGAAATCCCGGTGTCTGTTGTAATCGCCTCACTGAATGCAAGAGCGCAGTCATAGGACATTCGATTGAGGCGCTCTCTGACTTGTGGCTCAACGGCCATATCGCTCTCAAAGAGCAGGCGAAAAGCTTCACCCTCGCGATTGATGAAATCAAAATATGCGTTGACCGTCGCAAGTACCCGTCCGGCATTATCTTTTGTGGAGGCTACAGCGGCGCGAATGTCAGCGACCAAGTACTCACAGTGGATATCTAGAACGGCGAGGTAGAGATCGAACTTGGAAGGAAAGTGTTGGTAGAGGACGGGTTTGCTCACACCTGCTTGATCTGCGATTTCATCCATCGCAGCGGCATGGTAACCAGCGGCCGTAAAGACCTCTAGGGCGGCGACGAGCAGGGTGGCGCGACGCTCATCGCGCGGCAGGCGGATCTTCTCTTCGTTCATTAGCACGATGCTAGCCCATCATTCATAATGAGGGTGTGAGCAACCTGAATCAATTATCTTCACGCCGCATCCTCTTCGTTCATGCCCACCCGGATGACGAGACCATCAACAACGGTGCCACCATGGCTGGCTATCTCGCGCAGGGCGCGGCGGTAACCCTCATAACCTGCACCCGCGGTGAAGAAGGGGAGGTTCTTGTACCTGAACTCCTTCATCATTCTGCGAAGCACGATAACACTTTGGGCACCTATCGAGAGGGGGAGTTAGCCGATGCGATGCGAGAGTTGGGCGTCACCGACTTTCACTTTCTTGGTGAGGCGGAGCGCAAATATCGCGATTCGGGGATGATGGGAACAACCCCTAATGAAAACCCAGAGTGTTTTTGGAAGGCCGATCTTGATGAGGCGGCTACCCTATTGGTAGCTGTCATCAGAGATCGAAAGCCACAAGTGCTTGTCGCATATGATGACCACGGCGGTTACGGCCATCCAGATCACATCAAGGCACATCAAATTGCAATGCGGGCGGCAGAGTTAGCAGCCGATTCCACCTATGGAGTTGGTGCGCCGTGGGAGATCTCAAAGATTTACTGGAGTGCGATTCCGCGGTCGGCGCTGCAAAATAGCCTCACGAGTAGCAATCCATTTATCAAGGTTCTTATCAAATTATTTAACTATGTTCCCTCAAAGTGGATGGCGCTGCCATTCGTCAAAGCAGATTCGGTAGTGACGACTAAGTTTGATGGAGAGAAATATCTTCCGCAGAAACTGGCCGCGCTGCGCGCACATAAGACGCAGTTGATTATTCATGGTGATCTCTTCAAGTTTTCAAATCGCCTTGCCACACGCGTGTCGGGGACCGAATATTACATACGCGTCAAAGGGGATGCTGCCGCTCCCTTTGACAAGAATGGTCGGGAGCTCGATCTCTTCGCCGGAGTTAAAGAATAACTTCCCAGCTCTGCCCATCTGCTCCATCGCTAATTCTAATTTTGAGTTGCAACAGTTGATCGCGAAGTTGATCGCTGCGTGCAAAGTCTTTAGAGGCTCGTGCCAGTCGACGCTCTTCTAAGAGTGATTTCGCCTCCTCGCCGATTTCTACCTTCTGAGGTGAACGCGTTAGGTCGAGCCCTAAGAACTCATCGAGAGCTGCGAAGAGTTGCGCCTTACTCCGATCTGAGATTGAAGGATCACGTTCTATCGAGCGTAATTTTATGAGAGCTCGCGGAGTATCTAGGTCAGCCCGAATGATTGCAAATATGGATTGAATGAACTCCTCGACGAGATGAGAGTCGTTATGCGCTTGCGCTTCTGACCACTCCTGAAATTTGGTGCGCCATCGTTGTAGCGTGGCGTCCGCTGCTGAGATTTGGCTCCAGGTCAGATCCATCTGGCTGCGGTATCGGTTCTCTAAGAAGACCAAGCGGAGAGCCAATGGGTCGTACCCACGTTGCACAATATCTTCGAGGAGAACGACATTGCCAGCGCTCTTTGACATCTTCCTTCCTTCAAAGAGCAGGTGCTCTCCATGCACCCAATGATCTGTTACTTCGCTCTTTGCCGCACAATTACTCTGTGCGCGCTCATTCTCATGATGCGGGAAGCGTAGATCGATCCCGCCTAAGTGGAGATCTACATGGCCGTGCAAATAATGCAGGGACATGGCAGAACATTCGATATGCCATCCGGGAAATCCGACGCCCCAGGGTGAATCCCAGATCATTTCGGTGCGATTGCCAGCGGCCTTCCAGAGTGCCCAGTCGGCATGAAAACGCTTTGCGCCATCTCCGGTGTATTCATAGCGATGGCCGGGTAAAAGTTCATCCAACCTATTTCCACTCAGTGCCCCGTAACTATCAAAAGAGTTTGCCGCAAAATACACACTGCCATCTTCTCCCACGTAAGCGTGTCCGGCATCTATCAACTGTCCGATAAGACGTTGCATCATCTCGATACTCTCACTAGCTCGAGGATAGATATCAGCCGGAATAATTCCCAGTCGCGCAAGATCGTTATGGAACTTCGCCTCATAAGATCGGGCCAGGGAGAATGGATCGCGTTCTTCTGCTTTCGCTTGAGCCAAAATTTTATCTTCGTCATCTCGCAGATCTTCGCCCATATGACCAACATCGGTGATGTTCTGCACGCTTCTCACCTGATGACCACCGATGCGGACGAGCCGGGAGACGAGGTCGCCTAGGAGAAAGGTGCGCAAATTACCCACGTGGGCGTCGCGATAAACTGTTGGACCGCAGCAATACAGACGAAGGGCTCTACCATCATTGATCGTGACTTCTCGTTGCTCGCGGCTCTTAGTATCGTAAAGGAAGATGCCGGTGCCCATAGAGGCGCTCGGAACGATCTTCCAGAGTGCGATTCTGGAGGGATCGAAAGTGACGATCTCTCCATCCTTCTTTCGAACTTGGTTGGCAGCCACAAGGTGACCCAAGAGATCGCGAAATCCACCCTCAGGATCGTGGAAGCGGATACTGACGCGTTGGCCCAACTCGGCGATCGAGGGTAGCGCGCGCTCAGGCTGCGTCGGCTCCATACGACCCCCTTCCAGGACTGCGATCAGAGAATTGCCCCTCGATCCACTATTCTCTACCTATTAGTGTTCCGCGGTTGTATTGTTCCGCAGTTGCAAGGAACCGCTACTTGAAGGGATTGAAGTGACCTACGTAATCGCTCAACCGTGTGTAGATGTAAAGGACAAGTCCTGCATCGAAGAATGCCCTGTCGATTGTATTTATGAGGGTACTCGCATGCTCTACATCCAACCCGATGAATGCGTCGACTGTGGCGCTTGCGAACCCGTATGTCCCGTCGAGGCCATTTACTACGAAGATGATGTCCCCGGCGAGTGGAAGCAATTTGGCGATATCAACGCGGTCTTCTTCCAGACTATTGGTTCACCCGGTGGCGCGAGCAAGGTCGGAGCTACGGGCACCGATCATCCGACGGTTGCGGCGCTCCCTAAGGCTGGCGAGTAGAGCATCAAGCTCCCGGATTTCCCCTGGGATCTGCTAGCGCCCTATGGCGCTCGCGCTAAAGAACATCGCGATGGGGCCATTGATCTCTCTGTAGGGACCCCCGTGGATCCAACGCCCGATTTTGTCCAGGGGGCGCTTATCTCCCATGCGAACGCACCTGGCTACCCGCTAACAATTGGCTCAGCCACCTTGCGCGAAGCTATGCGCGCGTGGGCAATTTCAGTTTTGGGAGTAACAGGAGATTTTGATGTCCTGCCAAGCATTGGTTCGAAAGAGGTTGTCGCAAACCTCCCCGCACAATTAGAAGCGGCGCGCGTTCTCTACCCAGAGATTGCTTACCCGACCTATTTAGTTGGTGCTATTTTGGCGCGGGCGGAGCATGAGGCAGTCGCATTTGATGCGAACGCCTGGCCCCCTGCGGATCTGGTCTGGATCAACTCCCCATCAAATCCCACCGGACGGATCGCTGCCCGCTCTGAGTTAGAAGCGGTCATTGCCTATTCGCGGCGCACCGACGCAGTTATCGCAAGCGATGAGTGCTACTTCAATTTTCCTGCGAGTAAAGATGGAGCGCAGCCCATCTCTATTTTGCAGGTAGCCAATGGAGACAATAGAAATCTGCTCGCCTTGCATTCACTCTCCAAGCGCTCAAATTTCGCTGGGTATCGTGGGGGAGTCATAGTCGGCGATCCACTTTTGATTGCAAAGATTCGTGAGATCCGCAAGCATGCTGGGCTCTTGGTTCCAGCCCCTGTGCAGGCAGCGATGGTTGCGGCTCTGGGGGACGAGACGCATGTTCATGAACAAGCTGAGCGCTACGCCAGACGCCGCGAAGTGCTGCGCCCTGCGCTGGAAGCAGCAGGTTTTACTATCGAATATTCACAAGCGGGACTTTACATCTGGTGTACGCGAGGTGAGCGCGACTTCGATTCTGTGGCGAGCCTTGCCGAAAGGGGAATATTGACCACACCAGGAAGCTTCTACGGCGCCGCTGGCGAACGTTATATTCGCGTGGCTCTTACTGCGACCGATGAGCAGATAGCGGCTGCCGCAGATAGATTGCTTGGTTAGAGAGCCATGAAGAACTCGGTACCCACTTCCGCAATTTTACTTGTCGGAGGATTGGGCACGCGCCTGCATCCGCTCACCCTGCAAACTCCTAAACCAATGTTGCCAGTTGCTGGGATCCCTTTTACTGAGCACCAAATTGCAAAGGCGCGCGCCGCAGGAATTGAAGAGATTGTTCTAGCAACTTCGTATCTTGCAGAGGTTTTTGAGCCACATTTCGGAGACGGCGCAGAATTTGGAATTAAAATCTCTTATGCCGTTGAAGAGCGTGCCTTAGGTACTGGGGGTGCGATTGCAAATGCAGCCCAGTATTTGGAGAGCGATGGACCGGTGGTAATTTTTAACGGTGATGTTCTAAGTAGCCATGATCTCCAAGCTCAAATGGATCTACATACTTCGCAACTTGCAGATGTCACACTTCATCTGACTGCGGTCCCCGATGCTCGCGCTTATGGCGTTGTTGAAATGGATGGCGTCAAGATTCTCTCCTTCAACGAGAAGATGGAGAACCCACCAACAAATATCATCAACGCAGGTTGTTACATTTTTAGTCGTGATGTCATAGCAGCGATTCCCGCACAGCGCGTGGTCAGCGTGGAACGCGAAACTTTTCCGCAGTTGATTCAGCAAGGGGCGACTTTGTTGGGCTATGTCGATTCTTCGTACTGGCTCGATATAGGCACTCCAGCCGCACTCCTCAAGGCCACTGCTGATCTAATCTCTGGAGCCGCGTACTCCGAAGCATTTTCTGCCCTCTTAGATGGAGCTGATTTCGCAAGGAGCGGGGGAGCCCTTGTCGCGACGGATGCGATGGTGGCTCCCACTGCTCACGTTTCAACTGGCTCCCTGATTTCAAGGGGGGTTGTCATCGAGGCTGGCGCACAGATTGAAGGGAGCGTTATCGGAGAAGGTGCAAAAGTTGGCGCTGGTGCCCGTCTTGTACATACCTTTGTTGCGGCCGATACTGAAATCCCCGCTAGTTTCATCGCCGAGAATGAATTTTTTGGCTTTTCCTCCTAAAAATCCCCGCTCGGACTTGACGTAAACGGATTACACGCGTGTAATTCACCTAAGCCGCACGTTGCAAAAGCGCAGCGCGCCAGCAGTTTCTAAGAGTTTGGGGAGTATCTATGTCAGATCGCCAGTTCGCCGCTCAAGGAGAATTCGCTATGGGTGGCCCCACCAATCTGGGCTCCTCTTCTACCCCCGATCTCTCTTGGCAGGAGCGCGCTCTCTGCGCCCAGACTGATCCAGAGGCCTTCTTTCCTGAGAAAGGCGGCTCAACCCGCGAGGCAAAGCGCGTCTGTCTATCCTGTGATGTTCGCTCTGAGTGCTTGGAATACGCTCTAGGGCATGACGAACGCTTTGGAATTTGGGGTGGCCTCTCAGAACGCGAGCGCCGTCGCCTCAAGCGCCGCTCGGCCTAACGCGCTACCCATCTCTCTCTTGGGTGCCAAGTAATGGCAACGCATAATCCAGCGCAACAAAGTACCCATCTAAGTTCCAGCGAATCTGATCTCTCTCACTTCTTCGTCACCGCGATCATCGTTACACATGATGGAGCCACGTGGCTCCCTGAAGTTATCGCTGCACTTTCCTCGCAAACTCGTCCTATTGATCGCATCATCGCGGTTGATACTGGCTCGGTAGATGCTTCACCCAAGTTGTTGCGCTCAGCGGGAATCACCTTTATCTCTGCAGATCGCGAATTGGGTTACGGAGACGCCATTGAAATGGCCTTGGAGCAGACCCCGAAATTGCATGACCCGGTTGCACTGGCAAATGAATGTATCTGGCTTATCCATGATGATTGCGCGCCAACGAAAGAGACTTTACAACTGCTCCTTGAGGCAATTAAGGATCGCCCTCAAGTAGTAATCGCTGGACCGAAGTTGTTGGGCTGGTATAACCGCGATCAT
>CAIWWH010000100.1 GCA_903916385.1 uncultured Actinomycetes bacterium | reverse complement strand
GCCTCGCGAACGATGCCAAGCTTTTCTGCGAGTTCATCGTTGGAGGGCTCGGTCAAAATCGAACCATCAGGGAAGATAATGGTTGGAATGATGCGCTTGCCGTCGTTGATGCGCTCGACCTCCGCCTGCGCTGTTGGATCGCTTTCCATATCAACCCAGTCAAATTCGATGCGGTGTTGACCTAAGAAGGTCTTGGCGCGCTTGCAATCCGGGCACCAAGAAGCGCCGATTACCTTAAGTTTCTGCTCCATTAGCTATTTACCTTTTCCTGAGGTTGGGTTGGATTACTTCTTGGGTTCGAGCTTGAGTGAGACCGAGTTGATGCACCAACGCTCATCAGTCGGAACGTCGTAACCCTCACCCTTGAATACGTGGCCGAGGTGTGAACCACAATTGGCACAGCGTGCTTCAACGCGGCGCATGCCAAAGGAGTTATCTTCAATTAACACAACGGCATCTGCCTCTGTTGGCGCGTAAAAAGATGGCCATCCACACCCAGAATGAAACTTCGTCTCGCTGCGAAAGAGTTCTTGGGAGCAAACTTTGCACGAGTAGACACCCTCGGTTTCGGTGTCGGTATAAGCGCCACTAAATGCCGCTTCCGTGCCAGCTTGGCGTAAAACCTTGTACGAGAGCGGATCGAGCTCATCGCGTAATTGGGCGTCATTGACTTGGAAGGGATAGAGAGAGCCATCGGGCTTGATGGCAGATACCTCTTCGTGCTTCATTGCCTTACCTCCACCGTAATTGGCAGCAAATCTAGTGAAAAACTAGGCGCTGGTTACGGTGGCAAACAAATATATTGCGTGAACTATTCCTACACACCCCGCATGGAAGGGCCACCGGGGTGTGGAAAACTCCTTTAGACCAACTCTTCCGAATCTGCGGCTTCCACCGAGAGGTGTGGAAGACGCTTATCGAGCCAACCTGGGATCCACCAGTTGCTGGCCCCAAAGAGGTGCATCAGCGCTGGGACCAAGACGGTACGGAGCACGAAGGCATCAATAAAGACGGCAGAGGCGAGGCCAACACCGAACTCCTTAATGACCTTCTCGCCACCAAAGACGAAGGATGCGAAGACGGTGATCATGATCAGAGCGGCGGAGGTAATAATCCGACCAGTCTCGCTCTGCCCGACGACCACAGCCTTGCCGTTCTCCTTGGTGTGCAACCACTCTTCATGCATTCGACTGACGAGGAAGACCTGATAGTCCATCGATAAGCCAAAGAGAATTGCGAGCATGATTACGGGCAAGAATGCCTCAACTGGTCCTGATCCAATGTTGAGTAACTTCTCTCCCCAACCCCACTGGAAGAGTGCAACGACAATTCCAAAGGATGCCCCCGCGGCGAAGAGATTCATCACTCCAGCAGTAAGAGGAATCACCAGGCTGCGGAAGGCCAAAAGTAGAAGGAGGCAACCGAGCACGATGATGACTCCGATGAAGAGCGGAAGCTTATGAGCGATCACGCTGGCAAAGTCATCAAAGATAGCTGTGGTGCCTCCGACATAAACAGCTGTCTTCGCGCCAGCCAAAGCTTTAGGAATCACAGTGCTGCGCAACGACTTGATCAGGTCACTGGTCTTAATGTCTTGTGGTCCAGTGCTTGGTATGACCTGCAGAAGGGCAACACTTCCATCAGGAGATGTAATGACCGGGCTCACTGCCACAATTCCCGGAGTAGTTGCTAACGCCGCAGAAACGCTCTGTAGAGATTGAGTGTCAACGGAGGATTTGATCTGCGCAATCACTTGGAGCGGACCGTTTGTTCCGGGTCCAAATCCTTTGGCAAGTAAGTCGTAGGCAGCGCGAGTAGTAGTTCCCTTTGGATTATTACCTTGATCTGAAGATCCGAGGTGGAGCGAGAAGAAGGGAATAGAGAGGAGAACGATAAGAGCGACCGCTACGAGAGATAAAGACTTTGGAGTTTTAGCAACCGCACGAGACCACTTTGCCCACGTGCTCTGCTCGTGATCCTTTACATCTCCTGAGTCAATGCTTTTGCGTGAACGACGTGAATGTACGCGACGCTTCATAACTCCGAAGAGCGCTGGTAGAAGAGTCAATGAGGCGATCATCGTCACCAAGACTGTTGTCGTTGCAGCAACGGCTACGCCGTTAAGGAAGGAGAGTCGCAGGACGAAGAGCCCAAGCAAGGCGATACATACAGTGGCACCTGCGAAGAGGACTGCACGACCCGAGGTATCAATCGAAGTTGCCGCAGCTTCTTCAGGATCTACACCGCGAGCGATCTCGCGGCGATAGCGCGAAACAATGAAGAGCGCGTAATCGATTCCTACACCGAGTCCAATTAGGGATCCCAATATTGGGGCAAAGGTCGCGATGCCCATGGCGTGAGTAAGAAGAGTGTCGATTCCACTGGCAGTGACGAGAGAGATAAGAGCGACACCGAGAGGCAGGAGCATGGCGAAGAGTGAACCAAAGGAGATGAAGAGAATGATTCCCGCGGCAACGATTCCGATAACTTCGCCGGGGCTTCCCTTTGGAGCGTTGAGTTGTCCAACCGCTTGGCCACCAAATTCAACTTCAAGATTTGAATTCGAAGCGGCTTTGCCGATATTAACTAGTGCCTGCACATTCTTGGTCTTAATCGCTTGACCCTGAACCGTAAAAACAACTGGAGCGTAGGCAGTCTGTTGATCCTTACTGACCTGCAGCGCGTTGGCTGGGTCATAAGGAGACTTCACGGTTCCAACTGTTGGAATACTTGAAACCTTAGAAAAAACTGCCTCCATCGCGCTCTTAACAGAAGGATCGTTCACAGTTCCAGAACTGACGTGGAAGACAATCGTCTCAGTATCGCCAGCCTGTCGAGGAAATGCCTTGCCAAGCAAGCTGAGCGCCTTTGAGGACTCAGTACCGGGCAGCGAGAATGAATCGCTATAAGCAGAACCCACAGATTGCGAGATCGCGGTGATAGCAACCACGGCTAGCAACCAAAAGCCGATGACATAAAACTTATTGCGGAATGCGAATCGACCTAATGTCTTCATGAGTTCCTTAAATGCTGGGGGAATCTGATCATCCACAGAGATCTCTAGTCTACTTGACGGGGTAAGACGCGCATTCTGAGAGATGCACTCACCCCATATGAATGGGAAATTTCTTGATGAACATTCGGTGCAGATAAGCGCATAGCAAGATAATCGCCAATCCTCCCCCGAGGGGGGCCCAAAGAAATGACCAATGAGCATGATCGGTAATGACGGCGATTGGAACAGCCACTGCTGGAGGATGGAGAGTATGAGTGGCCTCCATCACAAAGAGAGCCAGACCTACGGAGGTTGAAAACTTCCAAATATTGGCTCCCCAGATGTGAAAGAGTGTTAAGCCCGAAAGTGCACCAATGAGGTAACCAAAGAATAGATTTTTGGTCCGCACGAAAGGGCTATGAGTAACCGCAAATACAAGTGAGAGACTCGCTGCATAGGAAGCTATCAAGAGTGGATGTTTGAGTAAATCGCCAAGATACTTCAGAAGAAAAATCACTGCCCCGGCGAATATCGAGGCCAGAGTGATGCTCTGCCAACGGTTGAGATTCATTCGAATTGGAGAGTCCATAGGAACCTTGTCTACCCGAGAAAAGGAGAACTTGGAAAGAATTTACTGGTGGCGGGTGAAGGATTTGAACCTTCGAAGGCAGAGCCGGGGGATTTACAGTCCTCTGTCTCTGCCATTGGACTACGGGGGCCCGGGTAAATCTTAGGCTAAATAAGCGTAAATCCAGCAATTGTGCGGGTGGATTCAAAGTGACTTGTACTCATTTTGTATTCAATAAAAAG
>CAIWWH010000099.1 GCA_903916385.1 uncultured Actinomycetes bacterium | reverse complement strand
TCTTGATCTTGGCTGAAGATGTCGAGGGTGAAGCGCTCGCAACTTTGGTTGTAAATAAGATCCGCGGAACCTTCCGCTCTGCAGCCGTTAAAGCGCCTGGTTTTGGAGATCGTCGCAAGGCGATGTTGCAAGACATTGCACTTCTTACCGGTGGAACTGTGATCTCAGAAGAGGTTGGTCTCAAGCTTGAGGCTGCAACCATGGATCTTCTTGGTCGCGCTCGCAAGGTTGTAATCGCCAAGGAAGAGACCACCATCGTTGAAGGTCTCGGCGATGCAGAACAAATTAAGGGTCGCGTTAATCAAATTCGTTCCGAGATTGAGAAGAGCGATTCCGATTACGATCGCGAGAAGCTGCAGGAGCGTTTGGCAAAACTTGCTGGTGGAGTTGCTGTAATCAAAGCTGGCGCTGCTACTGAGGTAGAACTCAAGGAGCGCAAGCACCGCATTGAAGATGCCGTTCGTAATGCGAAGGCTGCTGTTGAAGAGGGAATCGTTGCTGGCGGAGGAGTTGCACTTCTTCAAGCCGGCAAGGCCGCTCTTGCAAATCTTCACCTCGAAGGTGATGAGGCAACCGGCGCTCGTATTGTTGAGTTTGGAATCGAAGCTCCTCTTAAGCAGATTGCAATCAACGCCGGCCTTGAAGGTGGAGTTGTTGTCGAGAAGGTTCGCAATTTGGAGTCTGGCTTCGGTCTCAACGCAGCAACGGGTGAGTATGTCGACATGATCGCCGCTGGCATTATCGATCCTGCCAAGGTTACCCGCTCTGCTCTCCAGAACGCTGCCTCGATCGCCGCGCTCTTCCTGACTACTGAGGCTGTCGTTACTGATAAGCCTGAACCAAAGGCGGTTGGAGCGAACAATCCAGCTGCTGATATGGACTTCTAATAGTTCAGTCACTCCTAAAAGAGCCCCCCAATTTTCTTGGGGGGCTCTTTCGCATTACCCTTGCCTCATGACCGATACATTTGACGCGCTGGAGTTGGCCCGCAGCGCTGCGATCGAGGACTCACACGACGCCAAATTTGTCGGCGAATTGGTCTCCATCGACCAAGAAGATGAGCGAATTGCAACTTACCTCTTTGAAGCTGCCCTGCCTGGTTACGCGGGTTGGCGCTGGGTGGTCACAATTATCAAACTCGATGAAGATTCACCAGCCACCATCGCCGACGTAGTGCTCTTGCCCGGCCAAGATTCTCTTATCGCTCCTGAGTGGGTGCCCTACAAGGAGCGCATCGAACCCGGTGATGTTGGAGTTGGCGATATCGTCCCCACTTCCGCCGACGATGTTCGCCTCGTAGGCGGATTCGATGCCCTGCCTGGGGATGAAGATTTAGAGCTCTTTGAGCAGATCGAACTTGGGCTGGGACGGGCTCGCGTCCTGTCGATTGTTGGGCGCGATGCGGCCAGCAAACGGTGGTACGAGGGTGATCGTGGCCCCAACACACCTGTTGCTCAGTACGCACCTCTGCCCTGCCATAGTTGCGGCTTCTTTATCCCGATTGCAGGCTCGCTGCGCTCCGCATTTGGGGTCTGCGCTAACGCTCTTTCGCCTGAAGATGCACGCGTGGTCTCAGTCGATCATGGCTGTGGGGCGCACTCGCAGGCACTCATCGTTCCGGAATAGCCTCGAATGCTTGGGCGACGCCACAGCACGATAATCCGATAAACTAACTCCCTTGCCTGCAGCACTGCAGGCCGAAGTAGCGCTCAACGAGCGCTCATACACAGTTTGTGAAGGGAGACGCCGA
>CAIWWH010000098.1 GCA_903916385.1 uncultured Actinomycetes bacterium | reverse complement strand
TAAAAGAAAAAGGACCGCTCATCCGATTGGATGTGCGGTCCCTGGTGGGTCTTCTCGATTTACCGAGTAGAACTCCAGGTCCCGCGCATCCCATAGGCTGCAAAATTCTTGGTTGCCCAGAACTTCACCGCGCTGGCATGTGCGTGTGTTGTATATGTGGCAGGAGTTACGGCAGCACGAAGCGCAGCACGTGTAGTGCTGGCGTTGCGTTGTGTCATCGACACATCTGCCTCCTAGGTTGATAAAACGCTGCCAAGCGGCAGTTGCATAAGGGTAGGGGGCGAGGGCGCACCCTCGCAACCGAATTAAAGGGAAGTTTTGGCCCGCCTTGCTAGAGCAGCGCAGTCAGAAACTCACTCGGCTCCCCCGAATAACTGAGGTGGACCGTCTTCTTGGCTCGCGTGAGGCCCACATAGAAGAGGCGGCGCTCCTCCTCGATCGCCGCGCCCATGGGCAAGATCCCCTCATTTACGCTCACAAGAAAGACGTGATCCCACTCCAAACCCTTGGCTGCATGCAGCGTTGAGAGCACTACCCCGGGCAAGGTTGGAGGATTGTTCTGCTCGGCCCGATCTTCCAGCTCACGCAGGAACGCTCTCAGGTTTGCCGCCCCGCCCTCCTTCAAGGTGGTCGCTAGCGTCAGGAAGGCTCGCACATAATCCGCCTTACCGAAGGGCCGGAGCACCGACTCGAGGTCTTGCAGCCAATCGCTCCCCTCAGAGGGCAGTACAGATGCGCTGCGAATGACGCGCATCGCATCGCGCACCTCGACTCGATCAAAGAAACGTTCACTGTTTTTAAGTTGTGTCTCAATCCCGCGCGCCTTGAGCGCCGCTTCAAAGGGATCGAGTCCATTATTAGTGCGCGCCAGAATTGCAATATCGGAGTGGGTTTTGTCCAACGCGGCTATGGCATCGACCACCGCGCTCACCTCCGAGTTGGTCGTGTTAAATGCACGGAGCTCTAACTCTTCCCCACGTTCGTTAACCGAGGTTAGTTCGTGATCGGCGTGCGAACTTCCCTGCTTCAAAATTCGATTGGCCATCTCAATAATCTCTGGCGTTGAACGATATCCCCGCGTGAGGCGTACAACCGGCGCCTTGGGAAAGCGATGTGTAAAGCCCAGTAGGAATTGGGACGTTGCTCCTGCAAATGAGTAGATGGTCTGCGCCGCATCACCAACCACGCAGAGATCATCGCGGTTACCAAGCCAAAGATTCAACAAACGTTGTTGCAGTGGCGAGACGTCCTGATATTCATCGACCGTGAAGTAACGGTACTGATCGCGAATCCGCTCCCGCACATCGCGGTCCTCTTCCAACATTCCCACGGTTAAAAGAAGAACATCTTCAAAGTCGATAATCCGCTCTTGATGTTTTAGAGTTTCATAGGCTTGATAGACCTTAGCGATCTCTGCAAAATTTTCTTTATCAGCTCTTCCATTAGGGATTCGTAGCGTGCGGCTGGCTGCAAGAGCCTCTTCCACGTAATCACTCGGCGCGGTCTGTGTGGCCTTGGCCCATTCGATCTCGCCACTAATCTCGCGCAAGGTTGCAACGCCAGGCACAAGTGTTGTGTCGCTCAGCCCCATTGCATCGCCGAGAAAACTTCCCTTCGAGGTCAGAAGCTTGGGAAATGTTCCACCAAATGAGTATGGCCAAAAGTACATCAACTGCTTGAGAGCGGCGGAGTGAAAGGTACGAGCGGCCGCATTAGGAACGCC
>CAIWWH010000097.1 GCA_903916385.1 uncultured Actinomycetes bacterium | reverse complement strand
CATGTTGCCGCTGATTGCTACAGAGGTAGGAGCAGCGCCATCCTTGGCATGTGCAGTAGCACTTGGATCGAAGTTGGCCTTCAAAGTATTGGTGCCATCTGAGATGGAACCGGCACCTGAGATTCCAGCATCCTGACCAGATGGGGCAGAGGAGCCGGAGCCAGTGAGTTGGGTGAGGCCAAGTGTTGTTCCGGTGCCTGTGGCAGTTACGGTGGCCTGGACATCAGAGTCACTCCAAAGGCTGGAGATCTTGCCTGTGTACGTCGCATTCAATGCGAAGGACTTAGAGGTTGAAGAGGTTGCTGCAGTTGGTGGAGTTGTCTTTGTGGCTGCAGGCTTAGTGGTTGTGTAACCAGCTGGGCACTTTGGAGCCGCTGCCTTCACTACTTTAGAAGTTGCACCCTTGTAGCAGGTGATGGATTTAGAGGCTGCGTTGGAAGCCGATGCTCCGATAAGCGCGCCAGAGAGAGTCGCAATCGCGACGATTGCACATACTCGTTGTACTTTTTGAATCCGCGTCATTTCTAGTTCCGCCATCTCGTATGTAGGTTTCTTTACACCTGAATTGTTTACCTCAAGTGGGCTGAAGTCATTGAAAACAGCAGGGGCTAGCACTTGGCAGGTTATCTACTAGGTCACATTGAGTTCACGTGGATGTGATCAGTCAGACATTGTGATAAGAGTGTTAGCCCTCAATAAGTAAATCTTTAGGAAGGAAACTGAAATCCTTCGCTCTACTGGTTTACAAGATCGGCTGAAACTATGTAGCGCTTTGGTGCACTCCCTATGTAATAGAAGGGATAGCAGGTTATTAAAGTGAGTGTGGCATTTGGAGTTGGAACGATTACTGTCTTATCAGTTGGTAGCACTATCCTCGTTTTTGTTACCGAGTAAATAAATGTGCCGTCACTCGTCGAAATTGTTACCAGATCACCTACGACTAGCTTTCCCAATTTTGAAAACACAGAATCTCGATGTCCCGCAAGTACAGTGTTGTCTTTAATTCCCGGCATCACGCTTCCAACAAAGTGTCCGACACCTTTCTCCACCAGTTCCCATCCATTCGGAACCACAAACTCCTTAGCAACAACGATGGCCACGCCATCATCACCGATCAGTTCGTGTAGATCTGCCCAGGCCCCGGGGTTTGCTTCATCGGCAACTGCATTAAAGGGCGAAACATCCACAGGGTATCGCCTAGCCAAACCATGTACTTCCGCAATGTGTGAATGTGGACCCGAAAGTGAATTCCACCCAGCTCGATCGAGAACATGCAGCACAGCGGCATCAACTTTGTTTTGAATGGACATTTTCTTCCTTGCACCGCGCGTCGAAGTTGGAAAGTTATCTCAGAGTTTTCCTAACGTATTCCCTAGCGGGGATCTACGGCAAATTCGCCCGGTTAACCTTCGCTTAAAAGGAGGGTTCAACGATGAGCCAGATCATGAAAGTACTGCTATTTACCTTCGGACTAACCACGGCGTTTTTTATCAAGAATACCTACGCCTCAAATTCCGAGTTAGAAGATCTGCGCCACACACATTTGGCAACTTTCCGCCGCTCCTTCTAGAGAAGAACCCCAATATCACGGGTGGCCGCAGGGACGACTAAAAGATAGGGATCGAAATCTCGGGGCGTTGATGTCCCTGATGGGCTCGCAGCGCCGCCTCGTGGTAGCGCTCGATTTCTTCGATCTTCGCAGGGTCTTGGTAGGGGCGACCATCTACTAACGGTCCAACCTCGCCAGTCATCACTGCAGTGACATCTTCTCCAGAGATCGTCTTATGGATCTCAAGTGCGTGGGCCAGCGATAGAACCTTGCCTCGATTGAGGGCCAAAATCTCTTCCGCCTTATTGAGCAGACCTTCGAGGTTTCCTTCAATGCGATCGGCGAGCATTCCCTTTACAGCTTTGTTCTCATCGCCCTGCGGCTTTCCACCGCCAGGAGCGCCAACTTCAAAGCGGCGGTTCGAGGCGTGCGAACTAACCGTCGATCCCATGCCCCAATGACCCTCCATAAAACTGGCGATCGTGGTTGCACTCTCAAGATCGCCCGAAACACCCGAGGAGTTATCGCCCGGTCCCATGCTGGCAATAGCGGAT
>CAIWWH010000096.1 GCA_903916385.1 uncultured Actinomycetes bacterium | reverse complement strand
GGAAGTCGCGGCGGATTAATAGATCGTTATCGCAATCGGTTGGTCTGGCCGATTAAAGATATTTCCGGTGACATCGTTGGATTTGGCGCGCGCAAATTAGCGAGCGATGAGAAAGATCAAGGTCCAAAATATCTCAACACATCAGAGACTCCTATCTACAAGAAGTCACAGATTTTGTATGGCCTTGATATGGCAAAGAAAGAGATCGCTAAGAAGCGTCAGATCGTAATCGTTGAGGGCTACACAGATGTAATGGCTGCTCACTTGGCCGGAATCACCACTGCTGTCGCGACATGCGGAACCGCTTTCGGTGATGATCACATCCGCATTATTCGCAGGCTCTTGATGGATGATGATGCATTTAGGGGAGAGGTCATCTTCACCTTTGATGGCGACGCGGCAGGACAAAATGCTGCGCTCAAGGCATTTGATGATGATCAGAAGTTTGTGGCTCAGACATTTGTGGCTGTTGAACCATCAGGAATGGATCCATGCGAACTTCGCCAATCTGGTGGAGATATTGCGGTGCGTGATCTGATTGCCCGCCGCGTTCCACTCTTTGAATTCGCAATGCGCAGCGTTATCAAGCAATACGATGTTGCAAGCGCTGAAGGTCGCGTAAGTGCTCTCAATCAAGTCGCGCCACTCGTTGGAAAAATCCGCGACGCCTCACTTCGCCCCGAGTACATTCGCTTGGTTGCAGGATGGCTTGGCATGGAAGTTGATGTTGTTTCGGCTGCAGTAAAGCGCGTCGCAGGTAAGAGCAACACTCCGCTTCCAGATACGCCACCAATGGCGGTTAATCTTTCAGATCCTCTCTTGATGCTCGAGCGCGAAGTTCTCAAGGCAAAGTTGCAGGCGCATGAAATTGCACCACAGTGGAGTGAGATCGAACCAAACGCATTTTCCTATCCGCCTTATGCGGCGGTGCGAGAGAAGATCGATTCACTTCCAGAGATGAATGTGACCTCTCTCTTGGAGCGCACCGAAGATGAGAATCTGCGTGGGCTTATTACCGAATTAATTGTGGAGCCAATCCGCACCGATGGCGAAGTTTCAGAGCGCTACGTGGCCAGCATCATCGCCCGCCTTCGCGAGGTGGCTTTGAGCCGAGATATCGCTGAAATTAAGTCGACCCTGCAACGGATTAATCCGGTGGATGAGGGCGATCGCTACAACGAGATCTTTGGAGCCCTGGTGGCCAAGGAGGCCCAGCGCCGTGCCCAGAAGGATCTGGCGGTAGGGGATTTATAAGCTCTCTGTGGGGCCATCGCTGATTTAGCGGTATGGCGGGTTCTTGCTAGGATTGCCGCTCTTAGCCCAGTTAGTCCCTGATAGCTCAATTGGCAGAGCAGCCGACTGTTAATCGGCAGGTTCTTGGTTCGAGTCCAAGTCAGGGAGCTCATCATTTGAGCTCCTTCAAGATATTTACAAACCCAGTAATTAAGGTTGGGTCGGTATGCTCAGGCAATACCGAAGGGACACAATGGCTCGCTTTTCAATCGTCGATTCTTGGCGCACACAATCAACCGGTACTCGCGTACTGCGCCTCATGTTGGGCGCCACCTGGCTCTACGGGGGCCTCCAAAAGGCATCCGACCCTAAATTCTTTGATAAGGCTTCAACGGGTTATATCGGCGCTCAAATCACTGGCTATGCCAAGAACTCCCCCCTGAGCTTCATTCTCAAACACATGGTTGAGCACGCCACCCAAGTGGGCTGGCTGATCCTGCTTGGTGAGCTCGCAGTTGGAATCGCGGTCCTTTCCGGTGTGGCGCTTCAGGCTGCGATCATCGCAGGCGCCAGCATCTCGACGATCCTCTGGTTGTCGGTCACGTGGCACGTCTATCCATACTTCCTCGGTTCAGACACTGCTTATCTAGTTATGTGGATCGCCCTCTTCTTCCTCGTGCGCAAAGAGGCGGGAGCCAGAGTTCGAAAGAGCCCAATCCCCAACCTCAAGGATCGTCGCGAAGTGGTTCAGATGCTCGGTGTAGGTGTCACGGCAGTGATTGCTGCGCTCGCAGCTGGCGGACTAAAGAAGTCGATTCCGGCTCCAAAGGCAGGTACAAAGATCGTTGATCTCTCCGCCCTTCCGGTCGGTTCAAATATGCAATTCACTGCGCCTGATGGCGGACCGGCTTACCTCTTCCGGACTAAAGCGGGCGTATTTGCATATTCGGCCACCTGTACCCATCAAGGCTGCACTGTTGGATACAACCCTTCAGGAAATACGCTCGACTGTCCTTGCCATGGTGGTAAGTTCGACCCTGCCAACGGCGGCGCGGTGCTAGCAGGTCCACCTCCGGCACCATTGGCTTCTATCAAAGTTGCGATTCAAGGCAACTCGATTGTGACGGTTTAATCATGGCTATATTCAAGTTACAGATCGCTCTTCCAGATCGCCCTGGCTCCTTGGGCGCGGTCGCCTCCGCTATCGGTTTTGCTGGCGGAGATATTCGCTCGCTGGTCACGATCAAGAGTGAAGATGGAAAAGGAATCGACGATATTACGGTTGCTATCCCCGGAAGCGATCCAACGGATCTCCTTGAGGTATTAAATGCAATTGGCGGAGTAGAAGTCCGCTCTATTGAGCCTGCGATTTAACAGTATCGCTGATCATCGACTCTAGATCTCGGGTGGGTTCCCATCCGAGTAGAGATTTAGCTTTCACGATTGATGCCACAAGCGTTGCAGGATCTCCGGCGCGGCGCGGGCTTTCAACTGCCGGCACGGGACGACCCAAAACAGATTCGGCGGCAGCAATTACTTGGCGGACTGAGTAGCCACCACCGCTACCTAGATTAACTATTTCGTGCACGTGTGACTTGAGCGCACCCAACGCCAAGATGTGCGCTTCGATGAGATCAACGACGTGTACATAGTCACGAATGCACGTCCCATCCGGCGTATCCCAATCAGTACCAAAAATTTTTAGCGGATTGCTCTCGGTTGCGCGCAAGACGAGAGGGATCAGATGGGTCTCTGGATTGTGACGCTCCGCCAACCAACCGTTGCTCGATTGATACGCGCCAGCAACATTGAAGTAACGCAGCGAAATCGCGCTGATTCCTGAAGCGCTGATCATCTTGTCGATGGCAAGCTTTGAAGCCCCATATGGATTTGTTGGAGAGGCGACAGACTCTTCGGTGATCGGGTCATCCACGGGTTGACCATAAGTCGCGGCCGAGGAAGAGAAGACGATCTTGTCGATGCCGTGGATCGCCATCGCATCAAGAAGGTTCTGGGTGCCATCGACGTTGACGTGATGGTAGAGCTCAGGCTTTTCGACTGACTCGCCGACGAGGGACTTGCCCGCGAAGTGGATGACCGCCTCGCAACCTGCCAGCGCGTTGCGCAGGGCGTCAGGGTCGAGGAGCGAACCCTGAACAAAGGTAGCGCGAGAATCGACTGCATCGGCATGACCCATCGAGAGGTCATCAAAGACAACGACCTCGTGACCGCGCTCGAGCAAGATTGCCGTTGCCGTTGAACCGATGTAACCAGCGCCACCTGTAACCAGGATTCTCGTCATGGATTTAGCCTACTTTAATTGCGGATTTGCCCTGCACAGGAGTCGACAGGAGTTGGCTTGGGTTTCGGGGATGGGGTTGGTGAAGGTAGCGCTGGACCAGTGTGTACAGGAGTGGGCGAGGGTGCAGGGGGAGGAGCTACCGTAAATACGACAGGGGCCTGCGATGGAGCCTCGGTGCCAGAGGGATCAGTGAAGTTGATGGTTCCGACGTAATTGCCCGCCGGGAGGTTGGTGATCTTGATGAGCCACGACCCCGAAGAGTTGCGGGTGATCGATTGGACTCCGCCGCTCATCAAAGTTGATGCTGGAGTGTACGTAACCGAGCCAGTAACGACCGGGGTCAGATTTGGACGAGAGACATTGACATAAAAGAGCACGGGATCGTTAGTTGTTCCGGCCGACTGGGCAGTTACCGCCGTTGCAGTCGTCTCATTAGTCGGCAACATCTCAGTGTTATCGGGTTGCCAGAGTCCTCGTACCAACTTCAAAAAATCATTGTTATTGCCGTAGAAGACATTGAGATCAACACGCGTCCCTGGAACGCCATACTTGCCGGCAATTCCACATGAGGTGTACTGCCAGATCTGCCACTGCGTTGTGCAATCTTGGTTGGTCCACGAGTCCGCGTAGCACCCAACCGTCTTTGCGTTGGGCTGGTTAGTGGTTACAGCTGGGTCAACTGAATAGTGGGCGAGCCAGAGCGGATACTGGCGCAGAGCTACCGAGCGAGCCATCGCAGTTTCAAGAAATTGCGGGTAGCTATACACAAATGGTTTGCGCCCAGTTGCTGCTGTTACCGTATCGAGCCAAGTCTGTGCCCAGAGCGAGATGTTGGCTGGAGTTGCATAGCGCGCACAACCAGTTGAGTTATACGAAATACAGTTGTTCTCGAGATCCAAGGCAACGGGCAGGTCACGTCTCCCATACCCACCGAGAGAAGCGATACGCCAGATCACCTTTTGGGCCTGTGCCTTTGCATCGTTGGTGATGGTCGTCTGATCATTGGCGTTGGGGAGCGTCGCGTAGTAATAGAAAGATGTATACATAAGCGCGGCTTGTGCCGCTTTGCGATCGGGGATCATATAGCGGACTGCTTGTGCATCATAGGTATCGATGCTGTCGCCACCTTTGATGATCACAAAGCGAATCCCGGCGGCATACATCTTCTTAAAATCGATATTGGAGTTACCGGGATGTTGGTAATAACTGATATCCATCCCGTGAATGCGGTTGCCCGGTCCGAGCGCATCAATCTTCGTAGGGGTGGTTGTGGCCGATGCGACGTTTGCAACCATTGTGATAGCAAGAGCTAAGGTCAAGATAAGGCGCTTCATATCTCGTGTACCTCAAATGGTGCACCAAACACGTGAGCGATTTCTTCTTGCAGCAGCGCTAAGTGTTTTGGATTGCGCGCCATGGAGAAATTATGGTCACCACCAAGTTTTACGACATCGGCAAAACTAATTGTGATGACCCGATCACTCACGGAGACGATTCGCGCATCAAAGAAAGCTAACCATGCAATGCGATCGCGATCGAGCACGGCATCTAGAACGTCGTTCCAGCGCGCCTTAACAGCGTCGATCGTGAGGTCTGACATGCTGCAAGTTTAGTTGACGGGTTTAAGCCTTCTTGCCATGTAGGTCGTGCAAATAGCGCGTGCCGCGCAGAGCGCTAAATACTGCGCCAACGAGCGCCATTGCAAGTGCCATCGTAAATACGATCACCAATCCATGATGGAATGGTTGCGATATCAGATTGGGAAAGAAGTGCTTACCCGTCAGCGTTGCCCATTGTGCATTGGTCACATGCGTCGAAGCCTGACTTCCCAGCAAACTCTGAAGTGGGTTGTAACCCAAGAAGGATGCGAAGAGGCTACCGACGACAGGGAGGTTGGCAATCTGGTGCGCTTGTGCCGCAGAAACTCCATTCGCTGTTAACCCTGCATACATCGAACTTGGCAGCGCGCGACTTAACCCGACGATCATCAGTGAGAAGAAGATTCCGATAGATAGGACCATTCCGGAGTTCATAAAAGCAGCTTGAATTCCCGCTGCCGCTCCGCGGCTCTCAGCTGGAACGCTATTCATTACCGCTGTCGCGTTAGGTGCAGAGAACATTCCACCCCCGATTCCATTGAGTAGAACCAACAGCGCAAACCAGAGGTAATGAAAGTTTGTCGGAACTACGAGCAGTCCGACAAAACTGCCTCCGAATAACAACATTCCTGTCGTAGAGAGCAAGCGCGCTCCATGGCGATCTGAAATCCAACCACTAAGAGGTCCTGCAATAAGGAAACCTAAAGTCAGCGGGAGCAAGTAGATGCCTGCCCATAGTGGAGTAGCGTCATAGGCATAGCCGTGGATCGGCAGCCAAATTCCTTGCAGCCAGATGATCAACATAAATTGCAGACCACCCCGAGCGGTAGCGGCTAAAAAGCCAGCACCCGATCCCATCGCAAAGGCGCGGATCTTGAAGAGATGCAGATTGAACATCGGGTACTCGACCTTTGTTTCAATAACAAAGAAGGCGACGAGGAAGATAATCGCGAGGGCGAACCCAATAAGCACCTTGGGTGCGGTCCAACCCATCGATGATCCCTTATAAGGTTGAATTCCATAAACCATTGCAATGAGGAGTGATGTGAGTCCGAGCGCAAAGGTGAGGTTGCCCCACCAATCTATCGTTGCGTGAGCTCGCTTACCGTTGTCCCGCAAACTGACATAACCCCAGATTGTTCCAAGTAGTCCAAAGGGCACAGATACCCAGAAGACCAAGCGCCAGTCACCGATCGAGAGCAATCCTCCAGCAATCAAGCCGATAAAGGAGCCACTGATAGCGGCGACTTGATTGATTCCGATGGCGAGGCCGCGCTGTTCGACTGGGAAGGCATCAGCGATGATGGCCGAGGAGTTGGCAAACAACATCGCGCCACCGATTCCCTGCACGAGCCGCCAGATGACGAGCCAGAGCGCGCCTTTACCAGCGTGATAAGGATCGAGGGCGAGCACGATTGATGCGATCGAAAAAACCAAGAATCCCAAATTGTAAATTCGTACTCGTCCGAAGATATCCCCGATGCGCCCCAGGCTGATGACAAGAACGGCTGTAACCAACATGTAGCCCTGGAGCAACCAGAGTAGGTAACCAACGTTGCCGGGGGAGAGTGGGTCAATACCAACTCCACGGAAGATGGCGGGCAGCGAGATCAAGATGATCGACGAGTTGATGGTCGCCATAAAGATTCCGAGAGTGGTGTTGGTCAGCGCGATCCACTTATAACGGGGAGAGACGGTCTTGGTTGGAGCTTCAATCACCATTGCACGATAGCACAGCCATTTGAGCTGTTACTTGCTAGACCAACTTGCGATCCGAGCGTGAATGAAATCATCCTCGTTATTCCAATACACCGCGCAGGCGCGGTGATAACCATCGGCGATAGTCAGGGTTAGGTGCTTGGCGCCATCACCACGCACTAATAGGATCGGCGAGAGCACCTGTTTATCAAAGATCTTCTTGAGATCGCGCTTCACGTGGAAGTTAGAGCGGTCAAGCAGGGCCAACCCAGATGCACGCAGCACATCTTTCGACTTGATCATTTCAATCGGTGCCGCGCGCAACTCTTCGACAATGCGAGCGATCTCATCTGGATCAGCGAGCAGGGAGAGGTAGGACTGCGCCGCAGGATAATCGTGATCCTCTGGCTCAGTTCCCCAGATAACTTTAGGCATCTCACAAGTATCCTCCGCCTATACGAAGTAGGCAACGAAGACTTAAAGTTGTCTCCTCACCTTCTCATTCGAATCGAGTCAGCTGTGGAAATGAAATACTCAAATCTTGGTCGCTCTGGCCTCTCTGTTAGTCAACTGTGCCTCGGGACAATGAATTTTGGCCCTGAGACCGCCGTAGGCCACCGGTGGCGCTCACTGCGCGATTATGTTCATCTCCAATCGCTCCATAGGCAAGCAAGCCAACTCGAATATCTTCTCTGTTCACGTGATTTCCCCCAGCGCTGGATGACAACTTGGAGCGTAACGAGGTACTTTGAATGGCGCGCGTCGAGAGCGTCAACAGTGATAGAAAAGCGAGTGAGGCAAGTAGGACTTGAACCTACGACGACCGAATTATGAGTTCGGGGCTCTAACCAACTGAGCTATTGCCTCAATACCTGGACACGGTCTTAACCGCGTGAGTACCTGCGTATCGTACGGGGTATGAGAACTCTCTCCAAAGTCGTGGCGCTCGCGCTGCTTATAACTGGCTTGAGTGCGCCCATTTCGATGGCTTCGCCGACTTACACATTTCCGGTGCAGGGTTGTAAGTACACCTACGCTCGTTATCACCACGACTATCCCGCCACAGATATTTTGACCCACGTAGGGTGTCTCTTCGTGGCACCTACTTCTGGAACAGTCGATGAGGTAAATCGCGTGGATAGATTTACATGGAAGACTGATTTGGGTGCCGATCGCGGTGGGCTATCAATTTCAATCCTGGGGGATGATGGGGTGCGCTATTACGGATCACATCTCTCTTACATCAGCACAAAGATTGTTCCCGGCTATCGAGTAAAAGTGGGCGAGGTGATGGGCCGCACGGGTGATAGTGGTGATGCGCGTGGAACGGCGCCTCATTTACATTTTGGAATTTCGTGGCCAACGCCTGCGGGAATCTGGTGGGTCAGGCGTGGAGAGTTGTACCCGTGGAAATATTTAGATGCTTGGAAGAGCGGGAAGGATCTTTCGCCAGCGCAATCGGTTGCCGCGTTAGAGAAGAAAGTTGGCAGTGTTCCAAAACATGTCGGCTACTAAGCACATGGGGAAATGCGAAGGGCCCCACCATCTCTGGCAGGGCCCTTCGTGTTAATGGTTAATTAAGCAGGATTAACTGCGTCAGCCTGTGGGCCCTTTGGACCTTGTACGACTTCGAAAGTTACTGCTTGACCCTCTTCGAGAGACTTGTAGCCATTGCCTTGGATTGCTGAGTAGTGGACGAATACATCTTGTCCGCCGCCATCAACCGCAATGAAACCAAAACCCTTTTCAGAGTTGAACCACTTAACTGTGCCTGTTGCCATGTAGATATTTCCTTCGGTATGTGAGTGAGGCTAAAGATTTCCTTAGCTTCGGTCTTCCTCTTTTACAGCGATACCGAATCCATGAAACGGGTACTGCCAAGCGTCCGACTGTTGTGAAGTGTAACTCAAAAGGGGAGGGTTGAAACCCCCTTAGGAGGGTTATTTACGCTCAGTTAGCCTTCGAAGGAGCGGAAAATGAGGACAACGTTGTGTCCGCCGAAGCCGAAAGAGTCATTAATAGCGGCGATCTGACCGGCTGGCAGTTCGCGTGGCTTATCGCGGACGACATCGATCTTGACCGCCGGGTCGAGGTTCTCGATGTTGATCGTTGGCGGAGCGACGCGGTGGTGCAGAGCCAGGACGCAGAAGATCGTCTCGATAGCGCCAGCGCCTCCGAGGAGGTGGCCAGTCATCGACTTGGTTGCTGATACAGCCACATGGTTGATGTGCTCGCCGAGGGCTGCGGCGAGGGCATTGGCCTCGGCGACATCTCCCACGGGCGTTGAGGTGGCGTGTGCGTTGAGGTGCACGACCTCAGCGAGGTCGACCCCGCTATCTTCTAAAGCAAATTTAACGGCGCGGGTAACTCCGCTGCCATCTGGATCTGGTGCTGCGATGTGATAGCCGTCCGAGGTTAAACCTTGTCCAGCGATCTCGGCGTAAATCTTGGCTCCGCGCTTCTGGGCGTGCTCGAGTGATTCAAGGACGATAACTCCGCCGCCCTCACCCAAGACAAATCCATCTCGATCGTTGTCGTATGGACGAGATGCCTTCTCTGGCGCATCGTTGCGCGTGGAAAGAGCTTTCATGGATGCGAAGGCTGCGATAGGAAGAGCATGGATAGCGGCTTCAACGCCACCAGTGACGACGATGTCGGCGCGACCTGTTCGAATCATCTCCATCGCGTATCCGACAGCTTCTGCTCCCGAAGCGCAAGCGCTCACAGGAGTATGTACACCGGCTTTTGCTTGCAATTCGAGTCCGACATTTGCGGCCGGACCGTTAGGCATCAACATAGGGACGGTGTGTGGGCTCACTGAACGCGGGCCCTTTTCGCGCAAGATGTCATATTGATCAAGAATCGTGATGACGCCGCCGATTCCAGATGCGATAACAACGCCGAGGCGCTCCTTATCTACATCAGGCGTACCAGCATCAGCCCAGGCTTCCCGAGCTGCAATCACTGCAAATTGTTCGGAGCGATCGAGGCGGCGCATTTCTACGCGTTCCATAACCTCACTGGGTTCAACAGCGACCCGCGCTGCAAACTTAACGGTCGAAACTTCGGTCCAAGGCTCATCGAGCAACCTGGCACCGCTCTTGCCGGCAAGTAGGGCAGCCCACGTACTAGGAACATCTCCTCCGAGGGGAGTAGTTGCTCCTAGGCCAGTGACTACAACGCGGGTTCTATCGCTCATATTCTTTTGGTTACTCCTAGTGATTTGTAATTAGTGAGTTGTAATTACTTAGAAGCTTCGACGATGAAGTTCACTGCATCTGCAACTGTGCCCATCTTGGTGACTTCTTCATCAGGAATCTTTACGCCGAACTTCTCTTCAGCGGCAACGATAACTTCGACCATGCTGAGTGAATCAACTTCTAGGTCATCGCTAAAGCTCTTGCTCATCTCGATCTTGCTTGCATCGACGCCAGCAACTTCTACGACGATCTCTTTGATTCCTGCAAGTACTTCATCTTGAGTTAGTGCCATTTGTCATATTCCTTTTCTTAGGGTGGTTCTTATAGTGGTTCTTGGGGTGGTTCTTACTTGGGTTGAGGAGGTAATTCCACGACTTGACCGGCGTAAACCAGTCCAGCTCCAAAGCCGATCAGTAGAGCATTCTTGCCGTGTAACTCTGGGTGTTCTGCGAGGAGCGCATCCATCGCAAGCGGGATTGATGCCGCGGAGGTATTTCCGGTGGTGCGGATATCGCGGGCAATTACGACGCTATCGGGAAGATCCATCGACTTTGCGAGGGAATCAATGATGCGCTCATTGGCTTGGTGCGGGATAAAGGCAGCGATATCAGCTGGGGTGAGACCCGAACTAGCGATTACCTCTTTGCCAACTTTTGCGATCTCGTAAACCGCCCAGCGGAAGACTTTTTGACCTTCTTGATGGATAACAGGCCAAGCGGTTTCGGTGATTGCAGAGCCAGGCTTATATGCAGTCCATGATGGAATCATGGCAATGGCATCGCGGTTCTCAACATCCGATCCGCTCAGTGTTGCGCCGATGCGAACTTCATCAGATGGGCCAACAACCACTGCTCCTGCACCATCGGCGAAGATAAAAGAGGTAGCGCGATCATCGAGGTCGAGGAAGTCTGAAATCTTCTCCGCGCCGATCACCAAGACGTACTTTGCCGAACCAGAGCGCAGCATGTCATTGGCAAGTCCAAGGCTGTAAGAAAATCCTGCGCAGGCAGCGCCTACATCGAAAGCCGCAGCGTTCTTGATCTCAAGTTGCAGTGCGACTTCGGTTGAAGCACTTGGGGTCTGATATGGATAGGTAATCGTCGCAAAAATGATGGTGTCGATATCTTGCGGGGTCAGACCGGCGCGCTCGATCGCAATACGCGAAGCCTTAACAGCCATATCGGTGACTGATTCATCCTCGGCTGCCCAGTGGCGGGTCTGGATGCCAGTGCGTTGCTGGATCCACTCGTCGGAAGAATCAATACGCTCAACGAGTTCCGAGTTAGGAACAACGCGGGGCGGGCGATACGCACCGACTGAGAGAATGCGCGCGTTTTGCGTAGGAGTTGAAAATTTAATAGCCATTACTTGCCACCATGAGTGCGAGCGAACTCGCGCGCCCCTTCGATATCGTCTGGGGTCTTGATTGCAAAGAGTTCAATGCCAGGCTGGGCACGCTTCACCAGGCCTGTAAGCGTTCCACCAGGAGCAACCTCAATTACGCCAGTCACGCCTTGCGCGGCGAGAGTCGCCATACAGAGATCCCATCGGACAGGGCCAGAGACCTGGCCGACGATGCGAGCTAGCAGCTCATCACCGTTGGTAATGATGGCACCATCTCTATTAGAAATCACTGGGGCGACGGGATTATTAACGTCCATCTCGTGGGCCGCATCGGCCAACTTGGTCACCGCAGGTTGCATGACGCTGGTGTGAAAAGCTCCGGATACCTGCAGAGGACGGACTCGAGCTCCGGCGGGAGGATTATCTGCCAGTTGAGCCAGCGCTTCGAGCGAACCTGCGGCAACAATCTGACCCCCACCATTCTCATTGGCAGGCGTTAACCCCAGCGCCAAGAGGGCCGAGACAACGACTTCGCGCTCGCCACCTAGTACGGCAGACATGCCTGTATTGCTCCCGGCAGCGGCAATGGACATCGCCCGACCACGCACATTGACCAGGGTCATTGCGGCATCGCCATCAAAAGCCTGCGCCAAACTAGCAGCCGTGATTTCGCCAACTGAGTGCCCTGCAAAATAATCAAAGGTGAGGTCTTGTCCTGCAAAGGTCCGCAGCGCCGAGATCAGCCCCGCTGCAACCAACAAAGGTTGCGCATTCGAGGTCTCGCGAATCTCGTCAGCGTCGGCAGTTGTGCCAAGAGCAACGAGGTCTAGATCGGTAAGGGTGGACCAATTTTCAAGGAGCGCACCCGAGGTCGCATCTTCTAGCCACGGAGTTAAAAATCCTGGAGTTTGCGCACCCTGACCCGGGGCTAGGAGAGCGAGCATTTTAAAAGTTTATGCGCGCTTATCGGTTACTGCCGAGTACCCCTTTGCAATTGCCTCAATTAATACGCGAATCGCCTCAATTGCCATCAAAATGAGCGCAACGGGAAGTAGATCTACTGAACGCTTCAAGAACCACGGCACACCCTTGCAGATAAGCCACCAAATTTTTGCGGCGCGTGAGTGAATGTCGGCAGCCTCAGGCGCTGGCATATCGATCTTCCAACCGCGAGCTTGCAGTTCAGAGGCCATCTCGCGCGCCAACAATTTGTGACCGCGTGGGCCTGGATGCATACGATCAATGTGCCAATTTGAGACATCGTGTACTTGTGGAATGTTGCGGGTGCGAATCAGGATCAGATCAAGTTCGCGGGCGACCTCGTAGTAAACGCTATTGACGGCATTCACGCGGCGACGAATCACACGTTTAAGCAGACGAGGGACACGCAGGATCTCACCTGGATCGTGGAGTTCAACCATGATGATTTCGGTGCCACGGGTCATCAGTTCGCGACAGGTATCTGAAATATTCTCGTAAAGCGCGCGC
>CAIWWH010000095.1 GCA_903916385.1 uncultured Actinomycetes bacterium | reverse complement strand
TTTGGTCCGCTCTATCGAATGCGATGGGGGTACTACCCGTAAAGATTTGTGGCGTCTACATGATGGCGTTCTCGTTGAGAGCGTTCTGATGCGTTACAGCGATCGCACGACAGTATGCATCTCATCGCAGGCTGGATGTGGCATGAATTGTCCCTTCTGCGCAACTGGTCAAGCTGGTTTGACTCGCAACCTAACGGCAGGCGAGATCACAGCTCAGGTCGTCGCAGCCGCGCGTGCCTGCGCAGCCGGTGAATTACCCGGTGGCCCAACTCGACTTTCCAATGTGGTCTTTATGGGAATGGGCGAGCCTCTCGCTAACTACAACGCGGTGATCAGAACGGTTCGCAACATCACTGCCCCTCAGCCAGATGGATTAGGAATCGGTGCGCGCTCTGTAACCGTCTCGACCGTTGGATTGGTAAATGGAATCGAAAAATTGATGCAGGAAGATATTCCTGTGACCTTAGCTGTCTCACTACACACTCCAGATGATGAGCTGCGCGACTCACTTGTTCCCATAAACTCTCGTTGGAAAGTGAAGGAAGTTCTCGCTGCCGCTGATGCCTATGCGAACAAGACCGGGCGCCGTTATTCCATCGAATATGCCCTGATTCGCGACATTAATGATCAAGCCTGGCGCTCCGATTTACTGGGTCGCCTACTCAAAAATCGCAATGCCCACGTCAATCTCATTCCGCTCAATCCAACCCCAGGTTCGAAGTGGACCGCATCGCGGCCAGTTGATGAAGCGACTTTTGTATCGATTCTCGAAAGTTATGGAGTGCCAGTGACCGTTCGCGATACTCGCGGTCGCGAGATCGACGGCGCATGCGGCCAACTTGCAGCGGCAGAACTCAACAGCGCGGCATCTGAGTAAGCGAAGTTAACGGCATGCGCGAGATTGTCATCTTGGGATCGACGGGATCTATCGGCGTGCAAGCTCTCGAGGTAGTCGCTGCAAATCCCGATAAATTCAAAGTGGTTGCGCTCTCGGCGGGCGGAGGAAATATCCCTGAGTTGATTGCTCAGGCTCGCGCCTTTAACGTGCAGGTAATCGGTGTAAGTTCCAATGGCGAAAAAGCTCGAGCCATTGCCGGAGATATTCACGTTATTGATGGAGCGCTCGCATCATCTGAAATTGCTGCAATCACCTGTGACGTTGTACTCAATGGAATAACTGGCTCTATTGGACTTGGTCCTACTCTTGCGGCTTTAGCAGCTGGAAATTTAGTTGCCCTTGCGAATAAGGAGTCACTCGTCGCTGGTGGGGATCTGGTCACCGCATTTGGACTAGATCGCATCATTCCAGTCGACTCCGAACACAGCGCGCTATATCAGTGCTTCATGTCGGGTACCCGTAGCGAAGTGGAGCGTGCGATTCTTACTGCAAGTGGGGGAGCATTTAGGGATCGCAGTGATCTTACAAGCGTTACTTTGGCAGAAGCCTTGGCGCACCCAACGTGGTCTATGGGTCCCGTGGTAACGATCAATTCTGCAACTCTCGTCAATAAAGGTCTCGAGATTATTGAAGCGCACTATCTCTTCGACCTGCCCTACGAGAAGATTGATGCAGTGATTCATCCGCAATCGGTTATTCACTCCATGGTGGAGTTCGTGGATGGAGCGACGATCGCACAGCTCAGCCCACCGAATATGAAGGGGCCAATTGCTTATGCGTTGGGAGCACCCCATCGAACCCCTCACGCGACAGCGGCGGTTGACTGGAGCACAGCTCACACCTGGAACTTCGCGCCGATTGATTCCAAGCGTTTTCCAGCTATTGATTTGGCACGCCACTGTGGTTCCCGTGGCGGTGGACTCCCCGCAGTCTTTAACGCCGCCAATGAAGTCGCAGTCGGCGCATTTATGCGGGGTGAGTTAGATTTCACTGCGATAGTGCAGGTCGTTGCTGCAACTGCCTCTCGCTTGGATTCCCTAGGAGATTCACAGGTCAGAGATATCTCAGATGTCAGCGCGATAGAGCAGGATGCTCGTCAAGTTGCCCAGTCATTCGTTGTGGAGAGAAAATAATGTTGCAAGCCCTTGGAGTGCTCGCCTTCGTCGTCGCACTCTTAATTTCAGTGATGATTCATGAGTTCGGCCACTTCTTCTTCGCAAAGAAGTTTGGCATGAAGGTCACCGAGTTCTTCTTAGGTTTTGGTTACAAGATCTGGTCATTTACCCGTGGCGAGACAGAATTTGGAGTGAAGGCGATTCCTGCCGGCGGCTACTGTCGCATCGTCGGAATGTCGATTCACGAAGAGTTAGATCCCGAAGATACCGAGCGCTCTTTTGTACGCGCTTCGACACCGCGTCGCCTTGTGGTGCTGGGAGCGGGTTCCGTCAGCCACTTCATCATTGGTTTTCTATTAATCTTCACCATCTTCTTTGGGATCGGTACTTCCACGACCTTGCCCGTGATTAATCAAGTTCTTCCCTGCATTAATCTGAGCGCCACATCAAATACTTGCGCCAAGAGCGCGACTCCATCTCCAGCGCTAAGCGCGGGACTCAAAGCGGGGGATCGCGTCATTTCGGTTAACGGAAAGAGGGTGACTGACTGGAGCAAGGATGTTCTTGTAATCCGAAGTTCTGCCGGTAAGCCACTTACCCTCGTGATCAATCGCGCGGGTCAAACACTCACGATCATTGCTACCCCTGCCATGGTCACCGTCAGCGGAAAGAGCTACGGGATGCTCGGAATTATGAGCAAGATCGGCCTGCAACGCGAGGGGATCGCCACTTCGCTGCATGACACCTGGAGTTTGAGCTCGAACTTCTTTACGACCAGCATTAAATCTCTCGTAAGTCTGCCCGGAAAAGTTCCCGCACTCTTCCGCCAGACATTCTTAGGACAGAAGCGCGATGCCAGTGGATTAGTTGGCGTAGTCGGAGTCGCGCAGGCCTCTGCTGCA
>CAIWWH010000094.1 GCA_903916385.1 uncultured Actinomycetes bacterium | reverse complement strand
GGGTGAATCTTCAATTTTTTGACGGAGTCTTTTTACATGGGTGTCGAGCGTGCGCGTGTCAGATAACTCAAGACCCCACCAAAGAGTGTCGAGGCAAACTTCACGAGTCACGACTTGTCCAAGTCGTGTTGCAAAAAGAGTTAGCAAGTCAAATTCTTTTCGACTGAGATCAATCAAGAGATTGTTCTTTATAACTGTGCGACGTGTTAGGTCAATTTTTATTTGACCAAATGAAATTACCTCTTCATTTGTTTCAAGAAGCGGGCGGCGGAGTACAACACGCATACGCGCAACAAGTTCACGAAGTCGGTATGGCTTGGTGACGTAGTCTGCTGCTCCAATTTCGAGACCAAGAACTACGTCGAGTTCTTCGGTCCGAGCAGAAACCATAATCACAGGGATTCTTTTGGTTTCACAAATTTCACGACACAGATCTAGACCTGATCCATCAGGGAGCATTACGTCAAGCAAAATTAGATCAGGTTTTGTGGTTTCAATTAGTTCACGGGCTTCACTGAGATTTGTTGCAGAGACAACAACAAATCCTTCAACAGTCAGTCCAACCTTGAGAGCTTCTTGGTAGCTCTCTTCATCCTCAACAACCAGGACGACACTTCTACCTTCTGGATCAACCATTGCGACCAAAGCTCAACCAGTCTGAAAGTACAACGCGAAGTGCGGCACGGCTCAATGTCGGGGAGATTGACGGAGTCTGAACGAGTACCACATTTATAAGGTAAGCCGCCAGAATTATCCCAATGTGAAAACTACGTAATCACTAGGGAGAATTTGGATGAATCTTTATTCGTTGCTTTCTCTTATGGCAGCAACAATTCGAAGTGCCTCGGACATCCCTTGTGCAAATCCATTCTCGTATTCGTCCTGTCGAGCCTGTGAAAGCTTGATGTGGTGTTGTGCTTCACTTTGTAGTTTGTAAAAAGCTTCGTCAATTTTCTTACTCATCGCAGCCTTTCTGTTAGTTACAGGCTATTACTCAAACTATTGAGCAGAACAACATGAGTGTAACTATGTTAATAGTGAACTCAAGGAGAGCAAAAATTACAGTAAGTCATGCAAAACCCTTATTTTGCAAGGGATTGTGTTTATCCATGATATCCGCATAGTTGGTCAAGATTTCACCTTAAGTCGCACAACACTTCACTTTGCGTTTACTTGTTGACCGTATGTTTGCCATTGGTTTAGTGCAGACTATTTATAAATAATCCACACTGAACCATTAACTAATCACTTTTCTTTAGGAGGAAAGCAAAATAATGAAGAAGACTCTTCGTAGAAACCTAGGAGTTGCAATTGCAACTATTGGGCTTCTTTCAACAATGGCTGTATCAGTTGCAAATGCTTCAACGCTTACTGGTGACCTTACATTCACATCAACAGATGGATTAGCTGCTGCTGCTTCATCAATCAACATGGGTGGATCAAGTTTTGACGAGCCATTCTTCAACGCTGCTATTCCTGTTTACATGACTCAGGCTGCAAAGGAGTCAGGTTCAAGCGCTCCGACTGGACTTGGTCTCTACTCTCCAACTGGTTCAACTGCCGGTAAGAAGGGTGTTGTTGCAGGCACATACCAAGTTGGTGCTTCTGACGTTCCAATGGGAACAATCAACCAAGCAACTGGAACAAGCCTCGACTCTTCAATTATCACTGGTGCAGGTCCATCAACCACACTAAGCAACTACGTTCAGATCCCAGTAGTACTTGGTGGTGTTGGTCTTATGTACAACCTCCCTTCAGTAACTAAGAAGTTCCCAAAGAACCCAGTAATTCTAAACCCTGCAACTCTTGCTGGTATCTACGATGGTTCAATCACAAAGTGGAATGACACTGCAATTTGCAAACTAAACCCTGCAATTGTAACTGTCAAGAAAAATGCAGCTGGAAAAGTTACTTCTTCAAAGTGTGCACTTCCAGACACAACTGTTGTGCCGGTATTCCGTGCTGACGGTTCTGGAACTTCCTACATTTTCATGGACTACTTGAACAAGGCAGCAGGCACAAGCTTCGCAATTACTTCTGGTTCAGGGAACTCCTCCAACAAGCCACTCGGAACTCAGATCTTCCCTAACACCACTTTCAGCCAGGGACAAGTCCCTAACGCTGGTCTTGGTGCTCAGAAGAACGCTGGAGTTGCGAATGACGTTGAAGAGACAGAAGGAGCAATTGGATACGTTGAGTACTCATATATTCTTCTTCAGAAAACACTTCCTGCCGCACAGATCGTTAACGCTGCTGGTAAGACAGTTTCACTTAACGCAACGACAATTGCTGCTGGTGCAAATGACTTCGCTGCAACACCTCCAAGTGAAGGAACTGACGGAGTTGTAAAGAACTTCTCAATCGTTAATGGTTCGGGCAAGGGCTCATACCCAATCGTTGGATACAGTTGGGCAATTGTTCCACAGGACTTCAAAACTTGGAACACTGGATCAAAGGCTGCTGAGACACTTGTAGCTATGTTCCTTGACTGGGCAACCAACCTAAGTGCAACTGCAGGACAGAACGTTGCGAAGCAACAGGGATATGTTCCACTTCCAAACTATGTACGTACACTTGCAGCTTCACAGATTGCACAGCTTAAGTATGACGGTACGCCGATTGTTCTTAACTAAAGAATTGATTTAAAAAACTTATGATGCAGACGAAAGAACCTAGTTTCAATGGTTCATCAGAAGTGGCCGAGAGAGTTTCTCACTCGGCCACTTCTGATCGTCCGTACAAGTTTGTTTTAAAAGGCGCCGCATTCTTTTTTGGCGCTGTAGTACTTGTTTTCGTCTGGAGTGTTCTACAGGCTGCGTGGCCAGCACTTCGCCAAAACGGTTTTCACTTGATTACTGGGACATCTTGGGTAGCTGGTGGTAACGGACCGTTCGGTGCCTTCGCTCTTATTGCGGACACACTCATTACAACTCTGATAGCCCTTCTTATTGCAGTCCCAATTGGCATTTCATCGGCACTTGCACTTCTTTTTCTTGTTCCTCCAAAATTCAGAACCATTGGAGCTTCGCTCGTAGAGCTTTTAGCCGCGGTTCCTTCCGTTGTTTACGGACTTTGGGGTCTGTGGTACTTAACGCCTTGGCTGTCGCACACTGTGCAGCCATTCCTTGCAGGGATCACCGGCAGCCAGTTCCCTTTTAGCGGGCCTCAACAAGGATTTAGCCTTCTTCTCGCTGGGATAGTTCTTTCAGTCATGATCCTTCCAACAATTGTTGCTATTTCTCGAGATGTAATCTCGGTTGTCCCTGTCGACCTCATTGAAGGTGGACTCTCGCTTGGCGCCACTCGCAGTCAGGTTTTTACAAAAGTCATTCTCCCAACTTCGAAGACAGGCATCATGGGTGCAATTGTGCTCGGTGCAGGTAGAGCGCTCGGCGAAACAATCGCTGTCGCAATGGTCATTGGATCAAATATTCAAATGCCAAAATCACTTTTCTCAACTGGTGGGACACTCGCTTCAACCATTGCAACTGAATTTGGTGACGCGAGTGGAAATACTGGTGCTGCGCTCGCAGCATTGGCGCTTATCTTGATGGTTATCACGGCCAGTGTTAATGCATTCGCTCGTGTACTTACCAATCGTGCGAAGGCAACAGCATGACCGATCTTCTTACTCAACTTCCACCTGATCCAATTTATGATCGCCGCAAGCAGATTCAAGAGCGAGCTGCTAAAACAATTGGTCGTCGTACATTAATTTCTCGTGCGTACATTTCCATGTTGATGGGATGCTTCATCATTGCGCTAATCCCGCTTGGTTCAGTTATCTATGCACTTATTAATAAGGGCATAGCAGCAATCAGTTGGACTTTTCTTACAGCACTTCCTTCACAACCAAACTTGATGCAGCAAGATGCGATTGGGGGAATTGGTAATGCAATTCTTGGAACAATCATTATTGACCTACTCGCGGGATTAGTGGCTGTGCCAATTGGCGTTCTCCTCGGGCTTTATTTAGCTGAAGCAACTTCACGAGTGGCAGACTTCCTTCGCGCTATCACTGAAATTATGACGGGGATACCTTCAATCCTTCTCGGTGTGTTTGCATACGAATATGTTGTTGTCCCAACGAAGCAGTTCTCTGGTCTTGCAGGAATTGTTGCGCTTGGGGTACTGATGGTTCCAGTCATTGCAAAGGCCAGTGAAATTTCATTCAGAGGTGTCCCTTCAACGCTGAGAGAAGCGGGGCTTGCTTTAGGTGCTCGCGACTCCAAGATCGCCAAGTCGATTACCTTGCCCGTTGCAGCACCTGGTGTTATTACCGGTGTCCTTCTTTCACTGGCCAGGGCTATGGGTGAAACTGCCCCAATTCTGCTCGTTGTTGGCGCCTCTGGAGCCTGGAATTTCAACCCACTAAAACCAATTTCGGCGCTCCCACTTCTTACGTACAATTACTCTGGATCGCAGTACCCTAGCCAGCGTGCCGCTGCTTGGGGTGTTGCATTAGCGCTTGTAACAATGATCTTGATTTTAAGTCTCACTGCTCGAATAGTTTCTGCTCGAATGAGAAGGGAAAAGCGCTAATGGAAGTTGTAACAACAAAGACAGAGGTCACCACGAACATGCCAACTACTAAAAATGAGATTGCGATGCAGCTCAAGGATGTGTCCGTGGCGTTCAGCGGTCGCACTGCAGTTCGTGACGTGACTTTTGATGTCGAGGAAAAAAAGGTCACGTCACTAATTGGACCTTCAGGCTCAGGTAAGACAACACTGCTCCGATCACTTAACCGTTTGCACGACCTCACCAAGGGTGCCGTAGTTGAAGGGCAGATCCTTCTTGGCGACACTGACATCTACAACGATAAGTTGCCAACAACACTGCTTCGAAGCCGTATTGGGATGGTGTTCCAGCGTCCTAACCCATTCCCAACAATGTCTATCTATGACAATGTTGTTTCTGGACTTCGCTTTAACGGTATTAAGAAGAAGGCGCTACTCGATGAAGCGGTTGAGTCCTCTTTGATTGCCGCCGCCCTATGGGACAGCGTTAAGGGTCGTCTGAAGAACGGTGGCACAACACTTTCAGGTGGAGAACAACAGCGTCTTTGTATTGCACGTGCACTTGCGGTGGAGCCAGAAATACTTCTTATGGATGAGCCAACATCATCACTTGACCCAATTTCAACCAAGGCGATTGAAGACCTCATGGGTGAACTTAAGAATCGAGTCACAATTGTGATTGTTACTCACAACATGCAACAAGCTGCACGCGTCTCAGACAACTGCGCCTTCTTGTTGATGGGTGATGACCGTGCTGGTGAGCTTATTGAGTTCGCAGAAACTAAAAAGATCTTTAATAACCCTTCAGATCCACGCACCCTTGACTACATTCAGGGTCGCTTCGGCTGATCCAGTAGTAAGCAGTTTTGCTTGTGTTCACTAAATTGGAACACAAGAAACAAGTTTTGCTCACAGTCTTTTAACCGTCACCTCCTACTTTGTAGGTAGTTCTTTTCCAACTAGGAGGCAACATGGTTACTGCATACTTCATCGGAATTCTCTTCATACTCGCAGCGACTGCAGTGGTGCTACCGCTTCTTTTAGCTGGTCACCTCGGCCATGAAGCGCACAAGAAGGAAATTCACCACTTTCACTTCAAGGACAAGCTACGTATTGCTGATGCAAAGTCCGCAGAGCCTGTAGAGGCAATTGCAAAGTGTACGGACTGCGGTAGCCACTCGAAAACACTTGAGCTAGTTACTGAAGGCGTTGCGTAAAAGCAGTTAGCTCTGCGCTATTTGCTCGATAAGAGCAAGAACACGGCTTTCAATTTCATCGCGAATTGGTCGAACCGATTCAACTCCCTTGCCCGCTGGGTCTTCAAGTGCCCAGTCGTGGTAGGAGACACCAGTAAAGAATGGACACTCGTCGCCACATCCCATGGTGTTTACGTAGTCCGATCC
>CAIWWH010000093.1 GCA_903916385.1 uncultured Actinomycetes bacterium | reverse complement strand
CTCTCCATAAAATATTCTTGGAATTTACCGCGCATCAAAAGCAATTAGTTGGAGCGGATGACGGGAATCGAACCCGCACTGTCAGCTTGGGAAGCTGACGTGATACCACTTCACTACATCCGCATATTACTATCTTGAGAATGACTCAGAAGAATTAAGGTATCAGTAAAGCGTGAGGCGCGCTAACCTCTCTTCGAAATTGCGACTTCATCAAGAGTTACAAGGATATGTTTGAAGCCTTTTCCAGTCGCGCGGGACATACCTATCTCGCAGGTCAGGTTCGTCGAGAGGTAGGCATCGAATTTCTTCTCCTTTAACTCGGCCGCTTCGGCCTTGGTAGCGCTCTCCGTTAATTCTGGATGGAGCAGACCGCGGTCACCGGCGAAGGCGCAGCAACTCCAGTCGAGGGGAGTCGTGACGTTCTCTGAGATCGCCTCTGCGAGAGTTTGGAGGTTGTTATTGCTCCCGAGCATCGTGCTTGAACAGGTGGGATGAAGCGCGACTGAGCTCTTCTTCTTTGAGATTTCCATCTGGGGGAGTAAGTACTCAACGGCGAAATCTACGGAGTCGATAATCCGCGTGCGTTCGCGGGGCCAGAGCTGAAGACACTAGTCGTCACGACCGCGATAGGTGACAATGGGTGGCATGACGAGCATGAGTCGGCTGGCATGACCTTTATCCTAGAAACTGATGTCGTTGGAAAGGCTTCGTATGTCTTCAAGTACTAATCCCCAAGGCGAGCAAGAGAGTCGCGTGGCGATTGTCACCGGCGGGTCAAGTGGAATCGGTAGGGGAGCGGCTAACGAACTCGCCCGACAGGGCGCATCGGTTGTGGTTCACGGTCTCGCTCTCGATGAGGCACACCTAGTCGTTCAAGAGATTCGCATCGCAGGTGGACGAGCGATTGCAACCTCAGGACCTATAGACGATCCCGAAACTGCCTTAGCGGCCGTCGACCTAGCGCTCTCTGAGTACGGGCAACTCGATGTGCTCGTGACATCCGCGGGTATTCAAAGGTATGGAACTGCGATTGATACACCAATCGAAACGTGGGATGAAGTCTTCAATGTAAATGTGAAGGGCGTCTTCTTAGCCTGCAAGGCTGCGCTACCTGAACTGCGCAAGAGCGCAGCCGGAAGCATCGCGATCATTGCTTCAGTTCAAGCGAGCGCAACGCAGGCAAATGTTGCTGCTTACACATCGAGTAAAGGTGCTCTACTTTCACTAGCGCGCGCGATGGCTGTCGACGAAGGTCCCTACGGTGTGCGTGTCAATTCAATTAGCCCGGGAACCATTGATACCCCGATGCTTCGTAATACAGCGCGCCTGTTGAGCGACGGCTCCCCTGCTGGAATGCAGGCCCTGGTAGATGATTGGGGCTCGGCCCACGCACTTGGTCGCACCGGAACGATTCAAGAACTCGGTGCGGTGATCTCCTTCGTGACGAGTCCTCGAGCAAGCTTCATGACGGGTGATGATATTCGCGTTGACGGCGGGTTGCTCGCTCGATTAGCGGCGGCCGCACCGAAGGGAGATAAGAGTCGGTAGATCTCGTCGGGATGACGGGATTTGAACCCACGACCCCCAGACCCCCAGCCTGGTGCGCTACCAAACTGCGCCACATCCCGTGAGGGGAAATTCTAGAGAATTTTTTCGATTTTTTTGAAAATCTTGGAATAAATAATTCGGGAGAGAAGTTTAAAAGAGTGGACCAGCCAAATGGGGGTCCGCCGATGGCACTGGGTGTTACAGCCCTCCGATTCGGGGTTGCGCGCTCGGGCAAGTAGGTATCTCGCTAACTAAAAGGAGAAATCTAAATGTCATACACACTAGTAAAGAATGGTCGCCGTAACTCATTCCCTTCGATCGCGGAGTATTTTCCCAACGTCGAGGCCTGGTCAGTTGGATTTGACCGCGAGTGGCGTCTCTTGGAGCAGCTCCAAAACAATCTGATGGGTGGAACTTCTTCCTACCCTCCTTACAACATCAAGCAACGCTCAGAGGATCTCTACGAGATCGAGATGGCGGTTGCCGGATTTTCCAAGGGTGAGCTAACCGTTGAGCTGCACAATAACCAGCTGACGATCGAGGGCTCAAAGCAGGGGGTAGAAGATGAAGCCGGACATTCGTATGTCTACAAGGGAATCGCCGGCCGCCAATTCCGCCAGACCTTCGCCCTCGCCGATCACGTGAAGGTGGTCGGGTCTGAGCTGCAAGAAGGCATCTTGAGGATCTCGCTCGAGCGCGAACTTCCTGAGGAGAAGAAGCCTCGACTCATCGAGATCAAGTAAATACCCTGGGGCCCTGCCTCCCTCTCCCGGGGGCGGCAGGGCTACCCCACTTGCGAAACTATACCCCTAGGGGTATCCTTTTGGATATGAGGCCAGATCTTCTGACCCAATCGGAGAGGTCCCTGATGGCAAGAGTCGTGATTCTAGGAGCAGGCGTGGCAGGCCATACCGCCGCACTCCATGCCCGTCGAATCCTAGGTAAGAGCAATGAAATCATCGTTATCTCCCCTAATTCCAGGTACAACTGGATCCCCTCAAATATTTGGGTGGGGGTCGGCAAGATGTCCGCCGAGCAGGTGACCTTCCCCCTCGCTCCCGTTTACAAGAAGCAGGGGATCGCCTTTCATCAAGCTCTGGCCAAGGAGATTCACCCTGAAGGAGATTCGACTACGAGCTCAGGTTACGTAACGGTCGCCTACACATCACCAGATCGCAGCGGCGAGATTGGTCAGATTGAGTACGATTTTTTGATCAACGCGACTGGTCCGAAGTTGAACTTTGCTGCCACTCCGGGGCTTGGACCAGATGGCCACACCGTGTCGGTATGCACCTCCGGGCATGCCATTGAAGCGGCAAAGGCACTCCAAGAAGTAATTGCTGTTATGAAGGGCGGTAAGCGACAAGCAATTGCAATCGGCGTTGGACACGGCACCTGCACCTGTGAGGGAGCCGCCTTTGAATACACCTTCAACGTTGAGCACGAATTACGTTCCGCGGGAGTGCGCGAACTTGCTGAAATCACCTACATCACTAACGAGTATGAGCTTGGCGACTTTGGGGTCGGCGGCCTCGTCTTTTCGCAATCAGGCTTCCAAACAACGAGCAAGCTATGGACAGAGTCCTTATTCCGCGAACGCGGCATAAAAGCAATCCTTGGTGCGCACGTCGAAAAGATCGAACCGGGGCAGGTGCACTACGAACAGGTCGACGGAACCAAGGGTGTGCTGCGATTTGATTTTGCCATGCTTCTTCCTCCATTTAAAGGGGTGGATCTCAAGGCCTTTGATAAGGAGGGTAACGAGATTTCGGAGAAGCTCTTCGCTCCATCTGGTTTTATGAAGGTCGATGCGGATTATTCGGGCAAAGGCTACGAGGAGTGGCTCGCAGCCGATTGGCCTAAGACCTACCGCAATCCCTTATATCCAAATATCTTTGCCGTCGGGATTGCATTCGCACCTCCTCATCAAATCTCAAAGCCACGCAAGTCTCCTAACGGAACTCTGATCGCTCCATCGCCACCTCGCACTGGAATGCCCTCTGGAATCATGGGCAAGCTTGCAGTATTAAGCATCAACGAATTGATCAAGGGTGGCCCATCGGCTCAAGTTGGTACAGCATCCATGGCGGATATGGGAGCTGCTTGTGTTGCCTCGGCTGGCTCGGGGCTAAGGGTCGGATCGGCTGCATCAATGACGATGTATCCGGTCGTTCCCGATTTTGTTGCCTACCCCAACACCGGTCGCAGTATTGATGACACCTTTGGTGAGATCGGACTAGCAGGTCACTGGATCAAATTGGCGCTGCATTACATGTTTATCTATAAGGCGAAGGCCCGCTTCGGCTGGTTTTTGATACCCGAGTAAGGGGAATGACAATGGAAGATGCCAACGAGAGCATTGCACGTGCGCCGCTCCCAACTGAGAAGACGCTGCGCCAACGCAAGAATCTCCTCACTCAGGCCATGCGATTCGCCGCAATAAACCTCAAGATGATCAAGATGATTCGCAAAGGACACCACCCAATGGAGAGGAAGGTCAAGTAAATGGCCGATGCAAAGTCACCAACTCATATTCTGCAGAATGAAGAGACGCTCGCAGCAATCATGGTTCGCGTAAAGCGCGCCCAAGGTCAACTTGGTGGAGTGGTGCGGATGCTGGAAGAAGGGCGCAGTTGCGATGAGATCGTCACGCAGATGTCTGCTGTCAGTAAGGCCGTTCATACAGCCGCATTCACTCTAATTTCAGCGAGCCTTGAGGAGTGCATCATTGAAGGGCGTAGCGATCAAAAGGCCGTATCCGAGAAACTCCAAAAACTATTTTTAAGTCTGGCGTAAATATGAAAAAATTATCTGTTGTACTCGTCGCTTCTCTCTTTGCGCTTACAGCCTGCGGCGCCGCAGGGGGAGCTGTCACGACATTGAGCGTTCCAGATTTTGCCAAAAAGATTACAGATAGCTCTGTTGTCTTGCTCGATGTGCGCACTCCCGCCGAATTTGCCTCAGGTCATATTGCTGGCGCCACAAATATTGACTTCGAATCCGGAACATTTGCCAGTGATATTCAAAAGATTGATAAGACCAAGAGCTATGCCGTCTACTGCCGCAGTGGTAATCGCTCGGCACAGGCAACGGCGATCATGGCCAAAGATGGATTCAAATCCATCTTTAATCTGGATGGTGGAATCAACAATTGGCTGAGCGCCGGAAATGCTGTGGTGATGAACTGATGAAGAGATATGTAGTAGTCGGTGGAGTAGCAGGAGGAATGTCCGCTGCTGCTCGACTTCGTCGCCTCGATGCGACTTCTGAGATTGTAATTCTGGAGAAGAGTGGCTACGTCTCATACGCCAACTGCGGTCTGCCTTATTACGTCGGTGGAGTGATTCAAAACGAAGAGTCGTTGCTTCTGCAAACCCCGGATAGCCTTTACAAGAGGTTTCGCCTCGATGTGCGAACTGAGGCAGAAGTGGTGTCGATTAACCGCGAGACCAAGACCATTACATATTCGCACTTGGGTGGCTTACATGATCTGGCCTACGACAAACTCATTTTAAGTCCAGGCGCCGCACCAATTCGACCAAATATTCCTGGGATAGATCGCTCCCTCTCATTACGTAATATCGAAGATGTGATGGCGATGGATCGCGCAGTAGCGCATCATCCCAAGAGCGTGGCGATTATCGGAGGCGGATTTATTGGGGTAGAGCTCGCTGAAAATCTGCGACATCGCGGTTTGGCTACCTCGATCGTAGAAGCGCAATGCCAAGTGCTTGCACCATTAGATCCCGAGATGGCGACATTTGTTGCGGCTGAACTGCGCAAACATGAAATAGATCTTCATCTAGGTGATGCACTCGCCTCCATTGACGAAAAAACCGTCACCCTTGCAAGTGGGATAGTGGTACCTGCTGAGATGGTCATCATGGCTATTGGTGTCCGCCCTGAGACCGGATTGGCAAGGAGTGCAGGCTTAGTGATCGGTGAGCGTGGTGGCATCGCGGTAAATGAATTTAACCTCACCAGCGATGCTGACATATATGCCATCGGCGATGCTGCCGAAAAGAGGGATGCGCTTGATGGCTCGGCAACCCTTGTCCCACTAGCAAATATTGCCAACCGTCACGGGCGCATCGTTGCCGACCATATTAATGGCAAGGTAACTCGCTCCGTCGCGACTCAAGGTACTGCGATCGTCAAAGTCTTTGAGTTAACTGTGGCAACCTCGGGTTGGAATGAGAAACGCCTAGTCGCCGCAAACCGCCCCTATCTTGCTATTCATAACCATCCCGCATCGCACGCTGGGTACTATCCTGGAGCGCAAGGGATGTCCCTAAAACTCCTGGTTGAGCCTCAGAGTTATGAAATCCTCGGCGTTCAAGGTGTCGGGAGAGAAGGCGTTGATAAACGAATCGATGTCATCGCGACGGCGATGCGCGGAGGAATCACTGCGCCAGAGTTGGCTGACTTAGAACTTGCTTATGCCCCACCCTTTGGCTCGGCGAAGGATCCCGTCAATATGTTGGGATATATCGCTGAAAATGTGCTCTCCGGATTAACCCCCACTGCTCAATGGAGCGAGGTTCTAGAACGGGTAGCTGAGGGTTACACGATTCTGGATGTGCGAAGTGTTGGAGAGGTAAACCGCGGAACTCTTCCAGGGGCCGTCAATATTCCGATCGATGAGATTCGCGAACGCAAATCTGAACTGCCAATCGGAAAAATTCTCGTCACATGTCAAGTAGGGCAGCGCGGCCATGCCGCCACTCGTCTACTCCGTGAGATGGGTTTTGATGCCATCAATCTTGACGGTGGATATATGACATGGAGTAACTCTCCAGCGAACAACCCCGTAAATAATCCAGTAAAGGAAGAGGTAAAAAGATAATGTGTAGTCGAACAACTTGCCGCAAATGTGGAAAGGCTTCATGGTCTGGATGTGGACAACATGTCGATCAGGTCATGCGAGGTATCCCAAAGTCACAGCGCTGCCAAGGCCACCAAAATGATCCTAAAGAGCCTGGGTTCTTCTCTAGACTATTCGGCAAGAAGTAAAGGGATAAGAAATGTGTAGTGCAGTTCGTTGCGATCGTTGTGGCAAAGCCACCTGGGCCGGCTGCGGCCAGCATATTGAAGAGGCTCTAGAGGGATTTTCAAAAGAGCAGCGTTGCACCTGTGATTCCAATTTATCGACCTGGCTTCCCGGGCAATAACCAGATGGCAATTACTAACGTCACCAGCTCAGAATTTGAGGGGTTGATCGCTAAGGGTGGTATCACCTTTGTTGATTTCTGGGCTGCTTGGTGCGGACCATGCAGGGCCTTCGCTCCAATATTTGAACGCGCCTCTGAGCGCTTTCCAGAGATTAACTTTGCCAAGGTAGATACAGATGCCGAGCAAGAGATTGCCGCGGCGGCAAAAATCTCTGCTATACCAACGCTGATGGCCTTTCGAGATGGCATATTGGTCTATCGCCAACCTGGTGCGGTCCCTCAGGCGGCCTTTGAAGAGTTGATTCAAGCTGTCAAGAACTTGGATATGGATGCGCTCCGTTCCGAGATCGCAAAGGAGGAGGGCCGCCCCGATGCGGAATGATTCTGGGCAGCGCTGGCGTATCGCTTTGGCCGAGTGGGCTATTCCCGAAGCAATCTTGAGTCAGGCTCCCGAAGATCCATGGATACATCCACCAGCACTCTTTCAAATTCCCGAGAGAATCGCTGACACAATCTCTCATCAACGTGCCCGAGAAGCACTACCCGTGGGTGGAACTGTTCTTGACGTGGGATGTGGAGGTGGAATTGCTGCCTTTGCGTTAACGCCACCTGCCTCCCACGTAATTGGAGTCGATCATCAGCCAGAGATGCTGACGATGTTCGCCGAGAACGCCGAGCGCAGAGGAGTCACCGCGGAGGTTTTCGAGGGCTTCTGGCCTGCACTCGGCGATCGCGTCCCACGTGCGGATGTGGCAATCGCGCACCATGTCGTCTACAACGTTGCGGAGATTGAAGATTTTCTCCTTGCCATGGATAGCCATGCGGCAAAGCGTGTTGTCCTAGAAGCTCCACAACAACATCCTCTCGCTAACTCCTCCGCTCTCTGGAAGCACTTCTGGAATTTGGATAGACCCACGGAGCCAAGGCTGGAAGATCTGATGGCAGTTTTGGCGGAGCTCGGTATATCTGCGCATCTAGAGTTATGGAGTGGGGCGATGCGCCAAGAGTCGACACTCGAGCAGCTCGCCCATTATTCAAGAATTCGACTCTGTCTTTCGTCGGAGCGCGAGGGCGAGGTGCTGGAGTTTCTGCAGAGCCAACCGATTCAAAATTCGCGTCAGCTTGCCACCATCTGGTGGGATACAAAGTGAATATTCAAAGATTCTCAGCAGAGAGGCGAGTTCGCATCGCTGGCACGCTGGTCCTGATTCAGTTTACGATGTTGGGAGTAATCACGACCTTCGCTGTGACGGAAGTTACCGCAGTAAATCACCAGTACTTAGCTTTTGAGCTCGCTGGAGTGGCGCTCGGTCTTCTAGTTATCGCCGGAGCTGGAATCTCATTGCGCCCCTCGCTGCGAGTTTCACCTATCCCAAAATCGGGTGCTCCCCTCATTGAGAGTGGAATTTATAAACGAGTTCGCCACCCGATGTATCTTGGAGTCATCTTGATCGGCTTTGGACTGGCTGGATATGCAAACTCCACCATCCCATGGATCTGCGAACTCATCCTCGTTCTTGCCTTAAATATCAAAGCGCGTTTTGAAGATGCTCTCTTGCTAGAGATTCACCCGGAATCGGCTCATTATCAGATGCACGTCTCGCGAATCTTGCCTTGCATGGGTGGCAGTTGTCGCACTACCTGCATCGTTAAATGAGTAAAACTTAGAAGCGACGGGCGGCGACGAACTTCTCGCCACCAAACCAAGCCCCAAAACTTTCGATGCGAACTCGGGCTCCGGTATGTGGAGCATCAACCATCTGACCATTTCCAAAGTAGATTCCAACGTGAGAGATCGGTTGCCCG
>CAIWWH010000092.1 GCA_903916385.1 uncultured Actinomycetes bacterium | reverse complement strand
GCGATCTGACATCCGCGGCCATTGAATGGTGTCGTTAGGGCCAATCACCGAAGTATTTGGCTTGAGGAAGATGATGGGTTCTTCAGGGACGACCGAATCCATCTCGGCGGCATGGTCGGCGTAGTTCTTGCCGATACATACAACTTTGCTCCGCGGAATCACAGGTGCCAAAAGTTTGACCTCACTGAGATCGACTTTGGTCTCGGTAGGGATGATGCCCTGATAGATCGGATCGCCCTTGAGAATCAGTATCTGATCCTTCTCGTTGAGGACTCCAAAATGGGGATCGGTGCCGATGCCGACAGATTCATTCGGCGTAAATCTAACGATACGCATAACCGAACTCTATCTTGTTACTTAACTTCACCTTCATCGAGGGTCGGTTGAGCCTTGGTTGCAAGCACGGTAGCGATGCGATGGCGCCGTCCCACGGGGCGTTCAGCGACAAGAGTCCATCCGGCGAGGGTAATTTCACTGCCTGGGATGGGAACGCGGCCAAGCTCCTTGGCTAAGAGTCCTCCTACGCTATCAACATCCTCGGTGGCATCCTCTTCGAGGTCGATCTTGAATGCATCAGCGAAGTCATCGATATTAAGGCGAGCCGAAAGTCTGGCCTGAGAATCGGAAAGCCATTCAATCTCTTCGGTCTCATCGTCATATTCATCGGCGATCTCACCGACGATCTCTTCCAAGATATCTTCAATGGTGATCAGTCCCGCAGTCCCGCCATACTCATCGATAACAATCGCCATATGAGTCTGATCGCGCTGCATCTCTTTCAATAAATCGGCTGCGGTCTTATTTTCAGGGACAAAGGAGGCGGGACGCAAGTGCTCTGCGACGCTCTCGCTTTGCTCTGATTCGTGGTGTTCATGCACGCGGCGCGCTAGATCCTTTACGTAGGCAATGCCAATAACATCGTCGAGATTCTCAGCGATGACAGGGATGCGCGTAAAACCAGAACGCAACGCTAGAGATAAGCCTTGCCTTAAAGTGCGGTTTCCTTCAATCCAGACGATATCTGTGCGAGGAACCATAAGTTCACGGACCAAGGTGTCACCTAGGTCCAAGACTGATTGAATCATCTCGCGCTGGGATTCCGCGATCACAGCGCGCTCCCCCGCTTGATCCACGAGTTTGCGCAGATCGTTCTCATCGTTAAAGATAGTTGGAAGTGTGATTCCGTAGCGCTTGAGCTTGCGCAGAATCTTGTCGATCATCAGCGCGCCTGCCATTTCGCCAAGATGGACTCTTGTAATGCAAACATAACCTTCTCTTCATCCGGATCAGCGTGGTCATAACCCAAGCAATGCAGGATGCCGTGAATCGTCAAAAGGTGTAACTCCGCCTCAAGTCCACTCTTGGCCTGCGCTTGCACGAACTGTGGGCAGAGCACGATATCCCCCACGATTCCGGGGTCAGGAGAATCAGGAGTCAGCTCATCCATAGGGAAGGAGAGCACATCGGTTGGACCTTTGAGATCCATCCACTCTTCATGCAATTCGCTCATGCGCGATTCATCAACTATAGAAATTGCTAGGTCGCAATCCTCGTGCAACCCCATCTGGTGCATGGCGTATTCCGCAACACTGATTAAATCAGCCTCGACTACGACTACACCTGATTCATTTGAAAGTTCTATATTCATAGTGGGCTCGCCGCTGCGAGATTAACGATCACCAGCTCCAGTTGTGCGCACCGGTCTCAAGTTGGAGCTCTTTGCAGCATCAAAGCGACCATAAGCGCTCACGATCTCACCGACGAGACGATTGCGAACGACATCTTCTGCGGTGAGATGCATGAAGCAGATATCGTCAACGCCCTCCAATATGTCACCAACGACCTTCAGGCCCGATGGCGTGCCATTGGGTAGATCAACCTGAGTGACGTCACCGGTGATCACCATCTTCGAACCGAATCCCAAACGCGTAAGGAACATCTTCATCTGCTCGGCAGAGGTATTCTGCGCTTCATCCAAAATCACAAATGCATCGTTGAGCGTGCGACCGCGCATATACGCGAGCGGCGCGATCTCGATAATTCCCGATTGCATTAAGCGTGGGATCGACTCTTGATCGATCATGTCATGCAGCGCATCAAAGAGTGGACGCAAGTATGGATCGATCTTCTCCTGCAAAGTACCCGGCAAAAAGCCAAGCCGTTCGCCAGCTTCAACGGCGGGACGGGTCAAGATGATGCGATTGACCTCTTTAGCCTGCAGCGCCTGAATCGCCTTTGCCATCGCAAGATAGGTCTTACCGGTACCTGCTGGACCTACGCCAAATGTGATGGTGTTCTCGTCGATCGCTTCAACGTAGCGCTTCTGATTCGCGGTCTTCGGGCGGATCGTCTTACCCCGGTTGCTCAAGATGTTAAGCGAGAGAACCTCTGCAGGATGATCAATCGGAACATGCTTCACCATGCCGATAGCGTGGTGGATGGCATCAAGGGTAAGTGATTGCCCGGCGCGAATAAGAACTAATAACTCTTTAACGAGGACTTCAAATTGTCCTGCCTCTTCTAGATCGCCTTTGGCGAAGATCTCGTTACCGCGAAAGGTAATGAGCAGATTTGGAAAGGTGGTCTCAAAGATACGGAGGTATGAATCTTGTGGCCCGGTGAGCGCGACCATAGGAATGGCGGCTGGGACGATAATCAAAGGTCTCTCCATTACTTCCAAATCTTACGGTTAACCGGGCGGCCAAGCGAATGGACGCCCGCCCAATAAATGGAGATGGGCGTGGAAGACGCTCTGACCAGCACTTGCTCCCGTGTTAAAAGTAATGCGATAGCCATCGAGTCCGAGAGTCGCCGCAAGTTCACGCGCCGCGCCAAAGAGCTCGGACATCGTTGCGGAATCAGCGGCAGCGAGTTCTGCAGCATTCTCGTAGTGCGCGCGGGGAATCACCAGAATATGAGCGGGCGCTTGGGGATCTAAATCTTTGAACGCGACCACGTTATCGCTCTCGTAGAGAAAGTGGGTGGCGATCTCGCCACTCGCGATCTTGCAGAAGATGCACATACCCAAAAGCCTATAACTACCAGCGCCCAGTCAGGGCAGAAATTGCAGAGAGCGCAGCAAAGCCCGCATGTGCAGAGCGCAGCACCTCGTTGCCCAGAAGTACGACTTTGCCGCCGGCGGCTCCTAACTCACCTAACTCATCACCAGTGAGTCCACCTTCAGGTCCGATCACAAAGACGATCGCTCCAGGGTTCAAATCTTTGCCGGCATCGGAGAGCTTGGTGGTTGCACCTTCATGGAGCACAAAGAGATTGGATTGGCCACCAAAGCGCTTGGCGATGTGAGCAGTCGTGATTGGTTTCTCAATTTCCGGAAGCCGAAAACGACGCGCTTGCTTAGCTGCAGTCGTAGCGGTGGTCAGCCACTTCTCCCCTAAATCGTCCTGCCACTTCGCGATCGAGCGCTCCGACTGCCATGGAATGATCGTCGTTGCACCTGCAACGGTTAGTAGTTCGATAGCTTCTTTTGCACGATCTGATTTCATCAAGGCCTGAATAACAATTAGCTCTTGCGCCTCTTCGGGAGCGAATCCGCGCTCCAGCACGGCGAAGCTAAAACTCTTCTTATTGATTGATTTAACGCTGCCACGTGCCCAGCCACCGTTTCCATCTGCAAGGAGCAACTCTTCGCCCACTTCTACGCGAATAACTTTGATTGCATGGTGCGCCTCATCACCAACAACATCAATCGTGCTTCCTGCCCCCAAGTCTGGAACAAAGAAGAGAGTCAACATGCGCTATCGATTAAATGCATCGCGGACCCGGCCAAAGAGGCCATGCTCGTTATGCTCCTTGTTGCGATGGTGAACTTTGAAGGTACTGAGCTTCTCGCCGCGCATCTTAGAAAACTTACGCAGTAAATCCTGCTCCTCTTGCGACACGCGCGTAGGAGTGACAACCTCAACGTGGACCACAAGATCTCCACGCCCAGTGCCCCGCAGTTTTGTCACACCAAAGCCGCGCAGCGTCATGGCATCAGCAGATTGGCAACCAGGTTTGATTTCAACCGGTTGTGGTCCATCTAGGGTTTCGACCGTCACAGTCGTTCCAAGGGCTGCCGCTGCCATCGAAATCGCGATTGAGATATGTAAGTCTTTGCCATCGCGGATCAAGAAGTCATGGGGCTTTTCCACGATTTCAACGTACAAATCACCTGCAGGACCGCCACCAGGTCCGACCTCGCCTTGACCCGCGAGATGAATACGATTTCCACCCTCAACACCAGCGGGAATCTTCACATTGATTGTGCGCCGGGTGCGAACGCGACCGTCTCCCGCACACTCATTACAGGGATGTGGAATGACAGATCCGTAACCACTGCAGTTATTGCAAGGACGGCTCGTCATCACATTCCCAATAAATGAGCGGGTCACCTGCTGTATCTCTCCGCGTCCCTTGCAAATTCCACATGTTTGTGGCTTGGTGTCATCTGCACACCCAGTCCCATGGCACTTATCGCAACGGGTAGCGGTTTCGACCGTGATCTCTCGCTCGGTCCCGAAGGCGACCTCTTCTAAATTGAGTTCAACACCGATAAGCGCATCTTGCCCGGCCCGCGCACGCGAGCGCGGACCGCGCTGACCGCCGCCACCGAAGAAGGCATCCATGATGTCGCCAAAGCCGAAATTCTGTGCGCCACCGAAGCCCGAGAATTGGTCGCCCCCGAGGTCATACTTTTGGCGCTTGGTCGGATCACTCAACACCTCGTAGGCAGCTGTGATCTCTTTGAACCTATCTTTAACAGCCGGATCGGGATTTACATCAGGGTGATACTCCCGAGCTAACTTGCGATAGGCCTTCTTGATCTCATCAAAAGATGAGTCACGGTGTACACCTAGCGTCTCATAGAGATCAGCCATGCGTCGTTCCCCCTAAAAATTGCCCGATGTAGCGCGCCACGGCATTGACCGTAGCTATGGTTTGGGCGTAATCCATACGCGTCGGCCCAATAACCCCTAACGCACCGGTCGATTGTCCTTCAATTCCGTAACCCACGCTAATTAAAGAGGTGGTCTGCAGACTCTTCTCCGATTGCTCATCGCCGATCCGCACCTGCACGCTCTGGCTGGCGTTGGCAAGGAGGCGAAGGAGTACTACCTGCTCCTCCAGCGCCTCGAGAATAGGAAATATTGATGTGACTGACTCCTGCGCACCGCCACGCGCCAGATTGGCGGCTCCCGATAAGACCACCTTCTCTTCATCAGGATATTGAATGACCGCTACCTGCTTGGTCAATTGCGCCAATAGCTTTGCAGTTCGGATAAAGAGATCTTCGCGGTCATGCGCGTGTGAGAGAAAAGTCTCGATGGCGCGACGTTCTGCGACAGAGAGCGGCTTGATCTCTGCCAGTTTGTCGACGAATAAGCGGTAGCCAGTTGTTGTAGGAATTCGTCCGGCGCTGGTGTGTGGTTGTGTGATCAAACCAGCATCTTCCAGGATCGCCATATCGTTGCGGATCGTCGCAGGGGAAACCCCTAGCGGGTGGCGCTCTGCAATCGCCTTAGATCCGACAGGTTCTTGCGTCGCGACATATTCATCAACGATTGCTCTAAGGATCTCGAGTTGGCGTTCCTGCATGGTTTTCTAAATCTACTACAACAGTATTTCGCGCACGATGCGATCTGCAATGAGTCGCCCCGTCTTACTTAAAACAACCGCTCCGCGAGCCCACGCTTCGCCATCGAGGAAGCCATCTGATAAGAAACCCGAGAGTGATCCCTGCTCATCCCCTGAGAGCGCTGCTCGATCTAAGCCAGTTGCCAGGCGGATCTGCAGCATGATCTCTTCGCTGCGCGCCTCTTCAAGAGTCAAAATCTCCTGCTCGTGCATGGGATTGCCCGACTCTAGGACTTTCTGAGAATACGCGGCTGGATGCTTCACATTCCAGAAGCGTCGACCATCAATATGGGAGTGAGCGCCAGCGCCTGCGCCCCACCAGTTATCGCCGTTCCAGTAGGCCAAGTTGTGGCGCGACTCTGATCCGGGTTTGGCCCAATTACTTAATTCATACCAATTGAATCCCGCCGCCGTGAACTTCTCATCGGCCAGCAAGTACTTATCTGCAGTCTGATCATCATCGGGCATGATCACTTCGCCACGCTTAACCTGAGCCTCGAGTTTGGTTCCGTTTTCGACGATCAGGGCATATGCCGAAATGTGCGTGATCGGTAGGGCCAAGGCGGTATCGACCGAAACCTCCCAATCGCAGGTCGACTCCCCTGCTGTGCCGTAGATCAAATCAACGCTCACCTCTTTAAAGCCGACTTCGCGGGCCCAAGTGGTCGCTTTAAAAACGTTCTCGGGATTGTGTGTGCGATCGAGCGCCTGCAAGACATGTGGGACTGCAGATTGCATTCCAAAAGAGATACGGTTGAAGCCAGCTTCACGTAGCTGAGCGAGTTTCTCTTTTGTGACAGTGTCGGGATTTGCCTCAGTCGTGACTTCAGCGTCTGGATCTAGTTCAAAGTGTGATCCGATCGTAGAGATGACTCTGCCTAAATCGGCGGCCTCCATAAGCGTCGGCGTGCCACCGCCGAAGAAGATAGTAGGAACAACCGAAGCGGTTGAGGTCTCGCGTGCAAACTCAATCTCGCGCAATAAGAGGTCGATATAGGAGCGAGAGGTAGCTGAAAGATCGCCGCTAATCGAAAGTTCTGCGGGGGTATACGTGTTGAAATCACAGTAACCACAGCGCCTTACGCAGTACGGGATATGTACGTAGAAGGCGAGCGTACTCATTCGCGCTCTTTAGCTTTTGCCTTCGCCTTGTCGATATCAGCGTCAGTGGTCAGCGCAGCGACGAAGGCCTCTTGTGGAACTTCAACGCGACCAACCATCTTCATGCGCTTCTTTCCCTCTTTCTGCTTCTCGAGGAGTTTGCGCTTACGAGAGATATCTCCACCGTAACATTTGGCGAGAACATCCTTGCGGATTGCACGAATACTTTCGCGGGCGATGATTCGTCCACCGATGGCAGCTTGAATAGGAATTTCAAATTGTTGCCTTGGAATCAACTCACGCAACTTACCGGTCATCATGGTGCCGTAGGTGTAAGCCTTATCTTTATGAACGATCGCGCTAAATGCATCGACCTTCTCGCCCTGCAACAAGATATCAACCTTGACGAGATCACCTTCCGCTTCCCCGATTGGTTCGTAATCGAGTGAGGCATAACCTCGTGTGCGGCTCTTAAGTTGATCAAAGAAGTCAAAGACGATTTCAGCTAGCGGCAGGGTGTAGCGAATTTCGACACGATCCTCTGACAAGTAATCCATCCCGAGCAGGACACCGCGCCGCTCTTGGCAGAGCTCCATGATCGTTCCAATGAACTCCGAAGGCGCCAAGACTGTGGCACGAACGATTGGCTCTTCGACCTTCTCGATCTTGCCCTCTGGATACTCGGAAGGGTTTGTAACGGTGAGGATCGTTCCGTCGCCAGTTGTAACGGTGTAGACCACGTTGGGAGCAGTTGAAATCAGGGTTAAATTCGACTCGCGCTCAAGGCGTTCTCGCACAATCTCCATGTGGAGCAGACCCAAGAAGCCACAGCGGAAGCCAAAGCCAAGCGCAGCAGAGCTCTCTGGTTCGTACACTAGCGCCGCATCGTTGAGTTGTAACTTGTCGAGCGCTTCACGCAGCAATGGAAAGTCTGCGCCATCAATCGGAAAGAGCCCCGAGAAGACCATCGGACGCGGATCTTTATAGCCCGCTAAAGCCACCTTCGCAGGATTGTTATAAGTCGTGATCGTGTCACCAACACGGGACTGACGCACATCTTTTACACCGGTGATCACATAACCAACTTCGCCAACGCCCAGTCCCTTAGAAACGACAGGCTCAGGTGAGATTACGCCAACTTCTAGCATCTCGTGGCGCACACCAGTTGAGAACATCTGAATCTGATCGCGTGTCGATAGGTGACCATCAATGACGCGCACATATGTGACCACACCTCGATAGGTGTCGTACACCGAATCAAAGATGAGCGCGCGGGTCGCAGCGTTTGCATCACCGACTGGAGCAGGAATCTGCCTCACAATCTGATCTAACAACTCGGTCACTCCTGCGCCAGTCTTACCTGATACGCGCAAACAATCTTCGGGTTCGCACCCAATTAACTTGGCGAGCTCTTCGGCAAATTTTTCGGGCTGCGCCGCAGGCAGATCAATCTTGTTAAGAACAGGAATGATGGTCAGGTTGTTCTCCATCGCCAGGTAAAGGTTGGCAAGGGTCTGCGCCTCGATTCCCTGTGCGCAGTCGACGAGCAGCACGGCCCCTTCGCAGGCAGCGAGCGAGCGCGAAACTTCGTAGGTAAAGTCAACGTGACCCGGTGTATCGATCATGTTCAGGATGTACTCCTGGTTATCTAAACCAGAGCGCCACGGCAGACGAACCGCCTGTGACTTAATGGTGATGCCGCGCTCTCGCTCGATATCCATCCGGTCGAGGTATTGGGCCCGCATATTGCGCTGCTCCACTACTTCGGTGATGCCGAGCATTCGATCAGCGAGCGTCGACTTACCGTGATCGATATGTGCGATGATGCAGAAATTGCGGATCTGGGCAGGATCAGTGAGCGAAGGTTGTGGGGCTTTCGCTAATGGAATCGCTGGCATGGCTTAGCCGTTACCGCGGGCGCTTAAAAAATTATTTAGCAGAAGACTTGTTGGCAGCCTTCGCCATTGCAGACTTCTTGTTAGCTGCAGCGTTGGCGTGAATGACGCCCTTTGATACTGCAACATCCAAGGCCTTTGATGCAGCGCGAAGCTCTGCGGCGGTCGTTGTGACATCTCCGGTAGCTGCGGCATCCTTGAAACGGCGGATGGCGGTCTTGATCGATGAGCGGACAGACTTGTTACGAGCCTGAGACTTCTCATTGGTCTTGATGCGCTTGATCTGAGACTTGATGTTTGCCACTTATTTGACTGCTTTCTTCTTTAATGAAACTTCCGTGAGCTAGCCACGGTGGTGACGAGCAGAGGCGCAAGGCTACCAGCGAGCGGGGGCTAGGCTCAAATGGAGAGCCCGGTAGGTCTAGTTCTGATGAAGTTTTGAGCGTGAGATCGCGATAACGCTGCGCTCTAGCGCGTAAATCGGGTCGGAGGCAGCCCCCTTAATGTCGGCATCGGCCTGCGCCAGAGCGACGACTGCTCCTGCAAGGGATGCCGGAGTCCAGCCATTAAGTTGGCGGCGCGCCTTATCGATCTGCCAGGGTGAGAGCCCTAAAGAACCCGCTAGCTCGAAGGACTTGGAGCTCCGATTGGCTCCAGAAACCTTGGCTAGAGCCCGAAGAGAGCTGGCGAGCGCAGAGATAATGAGGACGGGATCAACCCCGGTATCGAGCGCCTGGCGCAGGGTGACCAGGGCAAGGTCGGTCTTTCCGTCGAGGACAGCGTCGGCCACATCAAAACCGGTGGTCTCAACCCGTCCCTGTTGGAATTTGGCGACATCAGCCTCCGAGATGGTCGATCCTGCCGGAGTATCTGAAGCGAGTTGGGAGCAGACCCCTGAAAGTTCGCGCATATCGGAGCCCAGGGCTGCGACGATCGCCTGCACGGCATCGGGTGAGATCTTGCGACCAAGTCGGGCAAATTCGGTACGGACGAAATCGACTTTATCGCCCTCTTTTTTAATGGCTTCGGCGGCGATCAGGGTCGGCTTCGCCTTCTTGATCTTGTCGAGGAGCGCTTTGCCCTTGACTCCCCCTTTGTGCCAAAGCACGAGGTGGACCTCTTCGTCGGGATTTTCGATGTAGCTGGATATCTCTTCGCCTAACTCGGCGGCCAGATCTTGAATATCTTTGATGACGATCATGCGGGCATCGCCAAAGAGCGAGGGCGCGAGGGCATCGGTGATCTGACCCAGTTCAAGGGTTTCGGCAGATAAGTGTGTTGGGGTTGCACCTCTGCTGGCGGCGAGCGCCTCGGAGATAGCGCGATCAGCAAGGAGTTCTTCCCCGCCTTGAATCAGAGTGATCCCCATGAGCGCCATCTTAAAGCGATCCACCCACAAACCAAGACCAATGTGCCAATGGCACCCCCAGCGAAGCCCTTGCTGAGATGGAGCACTGGGACCTTGGCAAAGTTCGTGGCGACCCAGACGATCACCGCCGCAAAAGGCTTCACCATTAGGGCCAGCAGATAGGCAAAACCTGGAGCGAAGGGAGCGACAAGTGCCGCGATAAAGCCCACGATAGTTATGGGAGCCACAACTGGCTCGACGAAGAAGTTGCTCGGCAATGACATAAGCGAGACCTGTCCAGAGATTGCAATGGTCAGAGGCGTGCAGATCAGATTTGCAGCGATTGATATCGCTAATAACTCTGCAATTCTTTTATGGCGAATAAATCTTTGTAGCCAATCGGAGACCGGGTCACAGAGCAACAAGATCCCGCCAGTTGCCGCAACTGAAAGTGCAAAACCCGGGTCTGTTGCCTCAAAGGGATCGATCAGAATCAAGAGCGCGATCGCAAGCCCAAGTGCTGCCAGCGCGGAAGAGCGCACGCCGCGCCCCTTGGCTATCAAGAGAACGCTCACCATGACCGTGGCACGCAACACCGATGGTGAGGGTCGAACTAGGAAGATGAAACCGACGAGCACAAGGGCGCAGATAAAGAGGCGAGCTTTCAAATTGGGTACTACCCACTGCAGAGCCCACAATACAAATGCAGCGATGATCGCAAAGTTCTCACCACTGACCGCGGTCAAGTGAGTGAGCCCCGCTAGCAACATATCGTTAACGAATGCGTGCGATTCCAGCGAAGTGTCGCCGAGCACCAACCCTGGGATCAGTGCGCCGCTTGGACCTCCCACTCGCTGCGAGATCGCGCGAAAGTCAGCGCGGATTGCACCAGCCGCTCTTCCAATTCTCTTTGCACCATGGATCTTTGTTATTGCTCCGTGTTCCGCAAAGAGTCCTGCAACTCGCTTCTCGGGAGTGGAGTAGATAATTCCGGCGCAGGAAATCACCGATCCGGGTAGCGCCTGTAAGTGTTCCGCGGTGGTGAGGCGCAGCGGAAGGTGAGTTTTGTAGGTGACCTTTCCAATCTTGATCGAAATGATTGAGATCAAGGCAGTCGTTCGTGCCGGCGCCAGGTATCCCACCATCTGCTTTGGTTCACCCAACTTAGGATCGCTTGTAATCGAGGCAACGATTTGCACCGAAACTTTCTTATTGAGCAAGGGCGCAACGATGTTCGACGCAAGGGCCCGTTGATGTATCGCCATCAACCCACCACCAGCTAGCAGCGCTGCGATGAGTAGGTACGAACTCGATCGGTGCCACCCGATCAGCCAGATGAAGAGCGGCAGAGTGAGGAGGAGCCATATTGGATCAAGCAACCCAACTCCAGCGGCTCCGATCCAGATTGCTCCCCCGATTGTGAAGAGCGCTAAATCCGGACGAAGCTTTTGAGGTTGGCGAATTTGCTCTTGCCCATCCCGCTCACCTTGGTCAGATCCTCGATAGTGGCGAAGAGACCATGGGCGGTTCTGTAAGCGAAGATGCGCGCGGCCATCACTGCGCCGATCCCGGGCAACTGCTCGAACTGCGCCACTGTTGCAGTATTAATGTTGATCGTCCCCGAAGTGATCTTCCCCTTTGACCCACCTGACTTCTTTGACTTCGAAGAAGTGCTGGTAATCGGTGGCGCTCCTACAATGATCTGCTGACCATCGGTAAGAACCTCTGCGAGATTAATGTCAGTTAGGGAGACCCCTTTGAGCTGATTGCCCGCCGCTTTGATTGCATCTGCGGCGCGCGAACCTTGCGGCAACTTGTAGATCCCAGGGTGGAGCACCTTGCCCGCAACGTCCACAACGATGAGTGCGGGCGGTAGCGGTGGTAGCGAATAACTTGGAAGTGGAGTCGGCGTCACTGGCACAGTTGATGCAGCGTTGCCATGTGCCAACGAGAAGAAGATCGCGCCGACAACTAGTGAAAGTGCCAAGAGCAGATAGATAGCGCGACGTTGGAGTGCGGAGAACTCTGGAAATTCGAACATAGGCGCAGAGTAAGACGGGCCCTCCGATTGGAGAGCCCGCCACTAATTGCGTTGTGGACTAGATAACTATGTTGACGAGTTTTGGTGCGACGGTGATGATTTTCTTGATCGTGGCTCCGGCGATCTCTGCCTTGATCGCATCATTTGCCAGCGCTAACTCTTTAAGTTCTTCACGCGAGATGTTTGGCGAAACTTCAATGCGATCTTTGATCTTGCCACTGACCTGCAAGACAACCGTGACGCTATCTGCAGCGAGCAGCGCCTCATCGATCTTTGGCCAACCAGCGAGCGCAACTGCAGGCTTATGACCCAGACGCTCCCACATATCTTCAGCGGTGTATGGCGCAACAAGCGAGAGCGCGATGGCAATTGCCTCGGCTGCCTCGCGGACAGCGGGATCTGCTCCCCCGCAACCTGAGTCAATGGCTTTGCGAGTTGCATTCACGAGTTCCATCACGCGAGCAACTGCAACGTTGAAGCGGAAGGATTCGACAGCGAAGGAGATATCGAACAAGCTCTTTGCTGTGACCTTACGCAGCGCAAGATCGCCAGTACTGAAGTCAACTCCAGGCTCGCTGGTGACATCTCCCGATACGCGCCAAGCGCGATTCAAGAATTTAAAGGAGCCGCTCGGTGAAACATCCGCCCAATCGATGTCATCTTCCGGTGGTCCAGCAAAGACCATTGATAAACGAATCGCATCGACGCCATGTGTTGCAAGTTCATCCGACAGACGGACGAGATTGCCACGTGACTTCGACATCGCTGAGCCATCCATCTGCACCATGCCCTGATTGAGCAGGCGAGTAAAAGGTTCCTCGAAATCTAAATAACCCAGATCGTGCAGAACCTTGGTGAAGAAGCGGGAGTACAAGAGGTGCAAGATCGCGTGTGTGACCCCGCCGACATATTGATCAACAGGCAACCAGGTCTTAACGGCATCCATATCGAAGGCGCGATCGTGGAAATCCACGCTGGTGTAGCGCAGGAAGTACCAGCTGGAATCAAAGAAGGTATCCATGGTGTCGGCGTCGCGCTTGGCGGCAGCTCCACAGTTAGGACAAGGAACGTTGACCCAATCTTCGGCAGCTCCGAGCGGCGATGTCCCCTTTGGCTTTAGGTCCAACCCTGCAGCATCTGGAAGTTCAACGGGGAGTTGATCTTCAGGTACGGGAACTTCACCGCAACTGGGACAGTGAATGATGGGAATCGGAGTGCCCCAGAAGCGTTGACGCGAGATCAACCAGTCGCGCAGGCGATAGTTCTTGGCGGACTTACCAAGGTTCTTCGCTGCTAACTCTTCGATGATCTTTGCGATCGCGGCCTCCTTGGTGAGTCCGTTGAGCGAACCAGAGTTGACCAACGCGCCATCGCCGGCGGTTGCAACCCCGCTAACGGCCGGATCTTCCTCGCCGGTTTCAACCACGACGCGGACTGGCAGCCCCATGGCGCGTGCAAAATCTAGATCGCGTTGATCATGAGCCGGAACGGCCATGATGGCGCCAGTTCCATAATCTGCCAAAACATAATCCGATGCCCAGATTGGCAACTTCTCGCCGTTGACCGGGTTGATGGCATAGCGCTCTAGGAAAACACCACTCTTGGGGCGATCCGTTGCGAGGCGATCGATATCACTCGCCGCCTTCGTTGCGTTCAGATAATCGTTAAAGGCACCTTCGACAGCGCCACCTTTTGCAAGTTCAGCGGCGAGCGCGCTATCTACTGCAACGACCATAAATGTTGCGCCATGAAGCGTGTCGGGGCGAGTCGTATAAACGGTGATCGGCTCCTCGCGACCTTCGATTTCGAACGTTACTTCGGCGCCTTGCGAGCGACCGATCCAGTTGCGCTGCATCTGCAGCACCTTCTCTGGCCACGCACCTTCCAGATCCTTCATGTCATCGAGCAAGCGATCGGCGTAGTCGGTGATCTTGAGGTACCACTGGTTGAGCTTCTTCTTGGTGACAGGTGTATCGCAGCGTTCACACAGCCCAGCGACTACCTGCTCATTGGCAAGCACCGTCTGATCATTAGGGCACCAGTTAACCGCGGAGTCTTTGCGGTAGGCCAGGCCCTTCTTGTAAAACTCTAGGAACAACCACTGGTTCCACTTGTAGTACTCAGGGTCCGAGGTATGCAGCACGCGATCCCAGTCGAAGGAGCAGGCGTAGCGGCGCATCGAAGATTTTTGGACTTCGATGTTTTCGTAGGTCCAGGCGCGTGGATCGGTACCGCGCTTGATGGCGGCATTCTCGGCAGGCAGACCAAAGGAGTCCCACCCGATCGGGTGCATAACGTTGAAGCCTTTTTGAATCCAGTAGCGCGCGATTACATCGCCCAGCGCGTAGGCCTCGGCATGGCCCATATGTAAATCGCCGGATGGGTAGGGGAACATATCGAGCACATACTTCTTAGGACGTGGGTCATCGGGGCGACCAGATTTAAAGGGTTCTATCTGATCCCAGACCGGTAACCACTTCTCTTGAATTCCTTGGACGTCATAAGCCTCATGCATGAGGCGAATTCTCCCATGCCACGCCAGTCAACTCTTCCGCTACCTGCCAGAGGTTGGTTGCCAGCATTTGATCGTAGGCCAAGGCCTTGCCATGCGTGAACTTCGGACTGCCCTTGAGTCCAAAGTAGCGATCTGGACCAATGAAAGCGGTATGAGTAATCCCCGGAAGGGTGGCAGCGCAGAGCAGCGGAAGCGCCCCTTCTGCTGCGCTCTGGGCCAACTTGCCCGCGACTAATTCGCTCAAGATCGCGACGGGATGGCGCTTGGTTTCAGGTTTGAAGAGGTTGGTGTGGGCCCATCCAGGGTGAGCGGCAAGTGGGATTGCTCCGTATCCGCGAGCCACACGACGACGTTCTAATTCATTTACAAAGATCAGATCAGCTAACTTTGAATCGCCGTAAGAGGCCCATGGGGAATACTTTCCGATTCCAAGGCAGCGGTTGCGGATCGTCGCCTTAGTTTGATCTCCAAAAGTTCCGATCCTTTCAACAAAGCTGGTTGTTACAACCCAACGATCGGTGACGAACTTTTCGATCAACCCCGCAAAGGCGAAGTGTCCGAGAAAGTTGGTACCAAGTTGAGATTCAAATCCATCGACAGTCTTTGAGAAGGGCGGCACCATGATTCCAGCGTTAAGGAATACAACATCAAATGGTTGGGTGATGGAAGCCGCTACCTTGCGAATGGAAGAGAGGTCAGCAAGGTCGAGTTGCAGAAAATCTTGTGCGCCAGTGCTGAGCATCGCAGTGGCGCCTTTGAGTTCGCTGCGCGCCGTGACAGTTACATGAGCACCTTTTGCAACGAGAGCCTTAGCAGCTTGCAATCCGAGGCCACTATTAGCGCCGGTGATCAGGTATCGCTTACCGGTCTGATCTGG
>CAIWWH010000091.1 GCA_903916385.1 uncultured Actinomycetes bacterium | reverse complement strand
TACTTTTGGCAGATTCAAGATCCGGGAAACGCGGGAACAGCTATCAGAACCGCAGATGCTTGTGGCTTTGATCTAGTGATCTTCAGCGACCAGAGCGTTGATATTTACAGTCCTAAGGTAGTTCGCTCTACGGCTGGATCACTCTGGAATATCCCGGTGATTGATGACGTCCCACTGGATCGTCTGGAGGAGTTTGCGTACGGATGTGGACTTGCGTTGGTCGCCCTCGATGGTGGAGCCGATCAAGCACTTGCCGATATTGATAAGGCTCAGCCGACCGCGCTCGTCTTTGGCAATGAAGGACGCGGCCTTCCTGAGCTCGCGCCTGCCTTCCAAAGTATCTCTATCCCGATGCGAGGCCATGCGGAAAGTTTTAATGTGGCCAGCGCTGCCGCCATCACCATGTATTTCCTCTCAAACTAACTCCAGTTTCAGTAAGATTCTCTCCCATGAGCCTTTCAGAAGAAGCAATTGAATCTGCAAAGGACGATGCACTTGCTGCTATCAGCTCCGCTAACTCTCTTGATGCCATCAAAGAGGTTAAGGCGGCCCATGTAGGGGATAAGTCGCCGATCGCCCGGGCCAACCAGCAATTGGGTACCTTGACTCCAGAGGAGCGCGCCAACTTCGGAAAAATTATTGGTCAGGCAAAGAACGTAGTGATGGTTGCGCTGGAATCGCGAACTCGTATTTTGGAAGTTGAGCGTGATGCGCGAGTCTTAATTGAGGAGCGCGTAGATGTTTCAATCCCCGCTCGTCGCAGACCCAAAGGCGGCCTGCACCCTCTGACGATTCTTACCAATGAGATCTGCGATCTCTTTCTCGGAATGGGCTATCGCGTTGCAGAAGGTCCCGAGTTAGAAGCAGAGTGGCTTAACTTCGACGCTCTGAACATGCCACCGGATCACCCCGCCCGTTCCATGCAAGACACATTCTTTGTTGAACCGCTGGATTCCCACCTCGTACTGCGCACCCACACCTCGCCTGTCCAAGTTCGCACGATGCTTGAAGAGAAGCCTCCCATTTATGTTATTTGTCCCGGTCGTACATACCGCGCCGACGAATTAGATGCCACGCATACCCCTGTATTTTCTCAAGTGGAAGGTCTCGTCATCGATAAGGGAATCACGATGGCTGATCTCAAGGGAACGCTCGATCACTTTGCACGCTCAATCTTTGGGCCCGAAGTAAAGACTCGCCTGCGCTCCTCCTTCTTCCCCTTTACGGAACCGAGCGCTGAAGTCGACTTCTACTTCAATGGGCGCTGGATCGAGTGGGGCGGCTGCGGCATGGTTAATCCAAAAGTTTTGGTGGCCTGTGGAATCGACCCCGATATTTACAGTGGCTTCGCTTTCGGGATGGGGCTAGAGCGGACTCTGATGGTTCGCCATGGCATCACTGATATGCACGACATCGTCGAGGGAGATATGCGCTTCTCGCAAAGTTTTGGAACGGGTGTGAAGTGAAAGTCCCACTATCTTGGCTCAAAGAATTTATTGATATTCCCTCATCTCTCTCCGTTGCGGAGTTAGAAGAGGCTTTCGTCTCCGTGGGCTTTGAAGTTGAGGAGATCGACGAGCAAGGTAAGGATCTCACGGGTCCATTAGTAGTTGGAAAAGTTCTCACCATCGAGCAGGTCGAAGGACAGAAGAAGCCAATTCGCTACGTGGGTCTGGATTGTGGCGAAACTGAAGTTCGATACGTTATTTGCGGCGCGACGAATTTCACCGTCGGCGATCTTGTCGTGGTCTCGTTACCTGGCGCAGTTCTCCCTGGTGGATTCGCGATCGCTGCGCGTCAAACTTATGGACACACATCCAACGGAATGATCTGCTCTGCTCGTGAGTTAGCACTAAGCGAAGATCACACTGGAATTATTGTTCTCCATGAGGGCGTGCCAGGAGAAGATGCCACTGCCCTTCTGCAGATCAACGATCTCGTCTTTGATGTGGCGGTCAACCCAGATCGTGGTTACGCGCTCTCGATTCGAGGACTCGCTCGTGAATTGGCTGCCTCATTAGATCTACCTTTTAGAGACCCAGCTGCGAGCGTTGCAACTGATTTATATGAGATAAATACCTCTGGCGTGCAGGTCATGATTGATGACCCCACTGGCGCTAGCGTTATTTATATCCGCACCCTTGCGGGATTTAATCCAGATAGCCGTAGCCCACTTTGGATGACGCGCCGCATTGAGAAGTGCGGAATGCGTGCGATCTCTCTCGCAGTTGATGTCACTAATTATGTGATGCTCGAATTGGGCCAACCTCTGCATGCCTTTGATGCTGATCAAGTCGCAGGATCGCTCCACATTAGAAGGGCGGATCGAGAGAGTGAATTCACAACCCTCGATGGTCAGGTACGAAAGTTAAGTAGTACCAATCTTTTAGTCGCCGATGATGTACAGGCTTTAGCCCTGGCTGGAACCATGGGTGGTCTCTCCTCCGAGGTGACCGGCGCAACAACCCGACTCGCTCTTGAAGCGGCACGCTTCGATCCAATCACGATTGCAAAGAATTCCCGCACCCATCGCCTTTCTTCTGAAGCTTCTCGTCGCTTTGAACGCGCCGTCGACCCAGCGCTTGCATCAGTTGCAAGTGCGCGAGCAGCGGGACTCTTGATGGAGTTGGGAGGCGCCACATATGTTGGTAGCGCGACAGCGGGAGCAGTACCAGCACCTGAAAGTATCTCCTTTGATCCACATTTCGTCTCCCGACTTCTCGGCATCCCCGTCTCTCTACAAACGGTATCTGATCACTTAGAAACTGTCGGCTGCTCGATACGTATTGAGAGTGAATCTCTCTGGAGTGTTACCCCCGCCACCTGGCGTGGCGACATTTTGACTCCCTCTGATTTGGTGGAAGAGGTCGGCCGTCTCGTCGGACTTAACACTATTGAGGGAACACTTCCGATTGGTGGCGCCTCTTCGACTCTCAGCCCCATCCAATATCGCAAACGAGGGGTGGCGCAGTATCTTGCAAGCCTCGGATTTGTTGAGGTTTATAACTATCCATTCGTCAGCCAAGAGATGGTTGATACTTTAGGTTTCACTGGCGCACGGGCAGCCAGTTTCAAATTGGCAAACCCTATGTCAGACCAAGAACCGCTCCTTCGCACCCACTTGTTGCCTGGCTTACTTGAAACTGCGAAACGAAATTTGGGCCGGGGCGCAAAAGATGTTGCCATCTTTGAAATCGGATCGGTCTTTCGCGATGTAGCTAAATTAGCTCACGTCTCACCTGTTCCAACGACTTCACGTCCTTCAGCTGAAACGATCGCTGAGATCTACGCCAGCGTTCCTCCGCAACCCCTCTTTGTCGGTTCGGTGGTCACAGGATCACTCGATCGCGAGGGATGGTGGGGGAGCGGTCGCACATTTGATTGGTCAGATGCCACAAATATGGCTCTCTCTATTATTGAGTTAACTGGAAATACCGGAACCATCGTCCAATCTGATCTCGCTCCTTGGCACCCTGGCCGTTGTGCTGAGATTCAGGTAGCGGGCAAGCCTGTAGCTCATGCAGGGGAGTTGCACCCGCGTGTGCTTGACGCTCTGGGACTTCCAGCCCGAACCTGCGCATTTGCAGTCATTCTCTCCGAACTTCCAGTTCTTCCTTCCAAGAGCGCTAAGGCAATTTTTACAATGCCAGCGGCAACACAAGATGTCTCACTGATCGTTGAGGGATCGGTGCCAGCAGCAAAGGTTGAGGCCGCTCTCGTGGCTGGCGCCGGGGATCTCCTGGAGTCAATCTTGCTCTTTGATCGCTATGAGAGCCTCGGAGATGGCAAGGTCTCACTCGCCTTTACCCTCACCTTTAGGGCTGCAGACCGAACCCTCACGGCTGATGAGGTAACGGGCTATCGCGAGGCAGCCGTTGCTAGCGCCAGCGCAGAATGTGGCGCAGTAGTTCGCGCATAATTATGCATTTTCTTGCATAATTATTCATATTCTCCTAGAATCGCTCCATGAAAATTGGAGTCGTGGGGGCCAGTGGCTACTCAGGTGGAGAACTCATTCGCCTTTTGCAGAACCATCCCCACTTTGAACTTGAATATCTCGCCGCTGGGTCGCAAGCGGGAACTCTCATTACTGAAGTTCACCCACAACTTTCACAATTAGGGGAGCGCCGGTTCGAAGCAACCACCACAGCCCGCATGAATGAGTGCCAGTTGATCTTCTGCGCACTTCCGCACGGTGAATCTGCACGATTGATCGCTGAATTGGCGCCAGAGGTGAAAGTTGTGGACCTCGGTGCAGACTTTAGATTGCACTCTGCGCAATCTTGGGAGAAGTACTACGGGGGAGTGCACGCCGGCACGTGGACATATGGACTTGCAGAGATACCTGGGCAACGCGCTGAAATTGCGAACTCTGATCGGGTAGCAAATCCCGGTTGTTACGCCACCGCGATCGCCTTAGCCGCCGCGCCTGCGCTCCAGGGCGGTCTTATTGATGGTGAAGATATTGTCGTCGTAGCGGCCTCCGGTACAACTGGAGCTGGCCGGAAGGCGAGTACATACTTGCTAGCGAGTGAAATCATGGGATCGCTGACCTCATACAAATTTGGTGGTGTGCACCAACATACGCCCGAGATCGAAGAGACTTTGACGAAAGTAGCCGGTTCAACTGTCAAGATCTCATTCACTCCTATCCTCGCACCAATGCCGCGGGGTATTTTGGCAACGGTCACTGCAAAGTTGAAGAGTCCACTCGATTCAGCGCAGGCCCACGCGACCTACCAAAACTTCTACGAGAAGGAGGAGTTTGTAACGGTTCTTAGCGGCTCCCTCCTTCCTAAAACTTCGGCTCTGCTTGGCTCTAATGGCGTGCAGATTCAAGTAGCAGTAGATGCGCATACCAATCGACTTATCATTTCTGCTGCCATAGATAACTTGGGTAAAGGCGCCGCAGCGCAGGCAATCCAAAATGCCAACTTGATGCTTGGAATTCCAGAGAGCACTGGACTTACCGCAATTGGTCTTGGCGCATGATCGTTATCAAGTACGGCGGACATGTCCTAGATAGTGATGCAGCAAATGCAGCAATCATCGCTACCGTCGCAAAATTCCATAAAGCCGGCGGAAGAGTTGTTCTCGTGCATGGCGGTGGTCCCGCAATTGAGGCGGAGTTAAAAATTCATGGCGTCGAGAGCGTAATGAGCGCCGGCTATCGAGTTACTAGTCCGGAGGCGATGGAGATTGTGCAACGCACTTTATCTGGTGGCGTTCTACGAGATCTCACAAATCAATTTATCGCTCATGGAGTTAATGCGGTGGGCATCTCTACAGGGGATGGAAATACCTTGCGTGCGCGTCTTTATAAGCCACTCATTGATGGAAGTGAGATCGATATCGGATTGGTGGGCGAGGCCGAGAGCGCAGATCCCACCTTTCTCAATCTGCTACTTGATCACGGGTATCTCCCCATCATCTCTCCCGTCTCGGTGCAATCAGATGGCCAAGCTCTCAACATCAACGGAGATATTGCGACGGGAAGTATTGCGGGTGCGCTGCAGGCTAGTGAGGTGCTCTTCATCACCGATGTGCCCGGGATCTACCGTGCTTGGCCCGATCGCTCGACTCTAATCTCAGAGATTAGCGCCGCGGAATTGAGTGAGATTGCGTCGGCTTTTGCGGATGGCATGGCTCCGAAAGTGCGCGCCCTCTTAACCGCTCTCGCGTCAGGGGCTTCGCGGGCCAGGATTATTGATGGAACGAGTATTGAAAATCTCGACGCTGCTCTTATTGGTGAGGGAGGAACGGTGGTTTACGCATGAAGACGCAAGAGCGTTGGCATAGCGCCATGCAGAACAACTACGGGGTTCCGGGCATCACTCTTGTTAAAGGACAGGGGGTCGAAGTCTGGGATGAGGATGGAAAGCGCTATCTTGATTTTCTTGGGGGCATCGCCACAAATATCTTGGGTCATGCCCATCCTGCAATCGTTAAGGCGGTAAGCACTCAAATTGCAGAGTTGTCTCACATCAGCAATCTCTATGCTCATACGCCCGGTGTGGAATTAGCGGAGAAATTGCAGGATCTCACCAACAACCCTTCAGCCAGAATCTTCTTCTGCAATTCCGGTGCCGAAGCAAATGAGGCAGCCATAAAAATTTCTCGACTGAGTGGACGAACTGAAATTGTCGCTGCACTCGGCGGATTCCACGGTAGAACTACTGGCGCTCTCTCAATTACCGGTCAAGAGGGAAAGCGCACTCCTTTTGAGCCGCTCCTGCCGGGCGTGAAATTTATTCCGTATGGTGATCTGGGAGCCATGCGGCGTGCGGTTTCAAAGAAGACCGCCCTCGTGATTTTGGAGGCTATTCAAGGTGAGAATGGCGTAGTCGTCCCTCCCGTTGGGTACTTGCGGGAGGTCCGAGAAATCTGCGATGCAAAAGGCGCACTCTTCGCTATTGATGCAGTCCAGACAGGTATGGGGCGAACCGGCGAATGGTTCGGCTTTGAGAGCGAAGGGATCGTTCCAGACATCATCACTCTCGCCAAAGGTCTCGGTGGGGGATTGCCGCTCGGAGCGATGATCACCGTGGGTGAAAAGACACCTGCATTTAAACCCGGCGAGCACGGATCTACCTTCGGCGGAAATCCGATCTCTTGCGCAGCAGCAAACGCCGCTTTGGATTTCATCGTGAAGAAGGATCTTCTGCAGAAAGTTAGCGATGCGGGAGAATTTTTGAAAGAGGAGTTGGAGAAACTTCCGGGAGTGTTGGAAGTCCGTGGTCGCGGGTTGCTTCTCGGTATCGTCCTAGAGTCAAACGTGGCGGGTGAGTTAGCGGCGAAAGCGACTTCGAATGGGCTGCTCTTAAATGCACCCAATAAAGGAGTGATTCGCATCGCCCCAGCACTTATCGTGACTAAATCGCAACTCAAAGAGTTTGTAAAGATATTCAGCAAGAGTTTGAGTGAGGTGCTCAATGGTTAAGTCGCTGAGCAATTCAACTGAGAAGCGCAAGCAGTTAGTCGCCACTTTGATCAAAGCAGGAATGATTCACTCCCAGGCAGATCTTGTACGTGAACTGAAGGCGAAGGGTCTCGATGTAACTCAGGCTACAGCGAGCAGAGATCTACAAGAGTTAGGCGCGATGCGCACAAAGACCGCCAATGGCGAGATGCGTTATGTGCTCGATAGCGGGGCCCAGCGCCCTTCAGGAGCGACGCTCATACTATCTATCGCTTCTAGTGCCAACACAGTTGTTCTTCGCACTCCACCAGCCGCCGCTCAATTTGTGGCAAGTACCTTGGATGCAGCGATCATCGCAGATGAACTTCCACACGCAATCGGAACGATTGCGGGAGATGACACTGTTCTCGTTATCGCTGCAACTGCAACAGGTGGCGCACAACTAGCAAAGAGCATTGGCTTAATGTTTGGAAAGGGAAATTAATGGCACTCTGGGGTGGAAGATTTTCGACTGGACCAAATGATGCTGTAGCTAAGTTATCGCGGAGCGTGCACTTTGATTGGCGCCTAGCTCCATACGATGTGCGAGTTAACATCGCACACGTCGCTGGCTTACGCCGGGCAGGAGTTTTGAGCGAACTCGATGCGGCCGAGATAACGAGAGCGCTCAAAGAGTTATCCCAAGAGATCGCCTCTGGAGAGTTCTCTTACATAGATAGCGATGAAGATGTCCACAGCGCCATTGAGCGCGGCTTGGTTGCAAAACTGGGGGAGATCGGTGGCGCCTTCCGCGCTGGTAGATCGCGCAATGATCTCGTCGTTACGGATTTCAAGCTCTATCTCATTGACCACTTGTTGGAGGTAGCTCATGAAACCATCGAACTCGCTAACACAATCGACGCGACAGCCACTCAGTACATCGATCTGGTTGCACCTGGGTTCACTCATCTACAGCATGCTCAACCAATTCTCTTTTCGCACGAACTTGCCAAGCACTCACATGCTCTATTGCGCGACGTAGATCGGATGAAGGATTGGCTCTCTCGTAACTCCATTTCTCCATTGGGTTCCGGTGCACTCGCGGGCTCTGCCCTCGTTCCAAATCCCGAGATCATTGCAGCCGAGTTGGCTTTTCAAGGCGTTACGCGCAATAGCATCGATGCGGTCAGTGATAGAGATTTCGTGGCTGAGGCGCTCTTTATCTTTGCGATGCTTGGGGTGCACCTTTCGCGTATCGGTGAAGAATTTACGATTTGGAATACCCAAGAGTTTGGTTGGGTGACGCTCGATGACGCCTTCTCTACTGGATCCTCGATCATGCCGCAGAAGAAGAACCCCGATATCGCAGAGTTAGCGCGCGGTAAATCTGGTCGCTTCATCGGCAACCTGACCACTCTTCTCGTGACTTTGAAGGGTCTTCCCTTCGCCTACAACCGCGACTTACAAGAGGATAAGGAACCAATCTTCGACTCCGTAGAAGAGCTCCTCACCCTACTTCCCGCGCTACGGGGAATGGTGGCAACGGCAAGATTTAATGGAGAGAAGATCTCTGAAAGTGTCTTAGGGGGCCATGCCCTCGCCACTGAGATCGCAGATTTCCTCGTCAGAGGTGGAACTCCTTTTGCGCAGGCCCATGAAATTTCAGGAAGGGCCGTGGCTCTTGCTGAAGGCAAGGGAGTGGAGGTTCACCAACTGACGGCGGCTGAATTCGCCGGAATTGATCCGCGACTCTCTACGGAGCTACAAGAAGTACTTACAGCTTCTGCTGCGATTGAATCTCGCATATCTATCAATGGAACATCAACCAAGAGCGTGACAGCCCAATTGGGCCAACTGGAAGCAAAAATTCGGGGTTATTCCAGTTGGATTGCCAGCGAGCGCAAACGGTTTTCGGGCATGATGGGCGCATGACTTCAGCACTTATTGCCGACCTCGAATGGCGCGGCCTGATCGCGCAGACCACTGATCGGGACGCGCTCCTTGAGCAACTCGACGGAGGCTCGACCGCTTTCTATATTGGTTTTGACCCGACAGCGCCATCGTTACACCTTGGAAATCTCGTCGTACTTCTTGTTATGCGACGCTTTCAACTTGCTGGTCACAAGCCACTCCCTTTAGTAGGTGGCGCAACGGGGCTGGTGGGTGATCCAAGCGGAAGAAATGAAGAGCGATCTCTCAACGAGGCCGAGGTTGTAGAGCAGTGGGTCGGCCGGATACGAACTCAACTTTCAAAATTTCTTGACTTCGATAATGGCGCGCATGCCGCGGTGATGACTAACAATTTGGATTGGACTAAGCCGCTATCAGCGTTGGATTTTCTGCGCGAAGTTGGAAAACATTTCAGCGTCAATCAGATGCTCTCTAAAGATAGTGTTTCATCGCGCTTAGAGAGCGGTGGAATTAGTTACACCGAATTCTCATATCAAGTCTTGCAAGCCTTTGACTTCCTCGAACTCTACAAGCGCCACAACTGCAGATTGCAGATGGGTGGCAGCGATCAATGGGGCAACATAGTTGCCGGCTTAGATTTGATCCGAAAGGTTGAGGGCGGTTCTGCTCATTGCCTGACAATTCCACTCCTGATGAAGAGCGATGGAACTAAGTTTGGTAAGACAGCAGGGGGAAGCGTCTGGCTCGATCCGGAGATGACCTCGCCTTATGCCTTCTATCAATTTTGGTTAAATAGCGACGATGCAGATGTTCCGCGCTATCTCAAGGTCTTCTCTTTCAAGAGCCACGAAGAGATTGAAGCCTTGATCGCCTCCCATGAGGCAAATCCCGGAGCGCGCACAGCCCATCGAGAGTTAGCTCGCGAGATGACCACCTTGGTGCACGGTTCACTCGAATGTGAAGCGGCGGAGCGCGCTGCCAAAGCCCTCTTTGGGCAGGGCGACCTGGCGGAATTGGACGAGCGCACGCTCTCAGCCGCCCTTTCCCAACTGCCTCGGACGACAGTACCAGCGGGGGAGCCGCTGCCTACCTGGGTAGATCTCCTAGCAGCAACGGGGGTCGTTGAGTCCAAATCAGCCGCGCGTCGTATCGTCAAAGAAGGTGGCGCATATCTCAATAATGAGAAGGTGCTTGAGGAGAGCTTTATCCCCGCTCCAGAGAGCCTACTTTTCGGGCGCTTTCTCCTTCTTCGCAAAGGAAAGCGCGATCTGGCGATGGTGGAAGTACTCACACAGTAGTTTCAAAGAGTTCTGTGAGGAGCCCTGAAACCCTTATAAATCAATGGTTTCAGGGCTCCTCTGTATATCCAGCTCAGAATGTGGCGGATCGTACAGCGCTCATAGGGCGGGCGATTTGACCCTCGACCCCGCTTCGGGTTATGGTTCCACCTCGCTCGCGGAACGGACTGAAAAGAGGCCGTGCGACGACAAATCTGCAAATAGCTTGTGTTTGGTCCTGGTCTATGTGAAATTGACCTAATGTCCATCTTGCATTAAGTTAAGCAGTCTGCCCTGCAAGCGGTGAGAAATTACCGTGAGTGGAGCGCGCTCGTACCTTGAGAACTCAACAACGTGCAAAAATCAATGCCAATCAAAGGGCTTATATGGGCATGCTCGCATGTCTGTAGTAAGTCCAAATTCCTTTGTATTTTCTCTTTTTGAGATCATTACAAAACAAAAACAATTGGTAAAACATAAACAGCTATAAACGCTAGTTTTGTTTTTTGCCAGATCACAACTTTCTATGGAGAGTTTGATCCTGGCTCAGGACGAACGCTGGCGGCGTGCTTAACACATGCAAGTCGAACGATGAAGTCCTTCGGGATGGATTAGTGGCGAACGGGTGAGGAACACGTGAAGAATCTGCCC
>CAIWWH010000090.1 GCA_903916385.1 uncultured Actinomycetes bacterium | reverse complement strand
AGGCAAACCACGCCTTCGCCGAAGAGATCGACCACTATGTCTACGGTCGCTTTGCGAACCCAACTATTTCGATGTTTGAAAATCGCCTCGCAGCCATTGAAGGCGCACCACTCTGTGTCGCTACGGGCAGCGGAATGTCTGCGATGTTCGCATCGCTGGCGTGCTTGGTATCTGCTGGAGACCGCGTGGTCGCTGCAGCCTCGATGTTTAGCTCGTGCTGGGTGGTACTCGCAGAAATCTTGCCCAAGTGGGGCGTCAACGTTGAGTTTGTAACGGGCAACGATCCGGATCTCTGGGCGGCGGCCTTGCAGGTGGAAACGAAGGCGGTCTTCCTCGAAACTCCATCCAACCCAATGCTTGAACTCGTTGATATTGCGATGATCTCTGAACTCGCTCACAAAGTCGGTGCGCTAGTGATCGTCGACAATGTGATGGCATCGCCGATCTTGCAGAAGCCACTCGCACTTGGCGCGGATGTCGTGATGTATTCGGCAACGAAACATATCGATGGTCAGGGCCGCGTTCTTGGTGGCGCAATATTGGGCTCCGAGGATTACATCAAAAATGTTCTCAACCCCTTTGTGCGTCATACCGGCCCATCACTTAGCCCCTTTAACGCTTGGGTCTTGGTTAAGTCGCTCGAGACGATGTCTCTGCGCGTACACCGCATGAACGAAAATGCACAGGGCGTCGCCGAGTTCTTAGAAACGTTGCCCCAAGTTTCTTCGGTCAATTACCCGGGGCTTGCGTCACATAAGCAGCATGAGTTAGCTCGACGTCAGATGTCCGGCGGCGGAACTACCTTGTCTTTTGAAGTTGCGGGTGGCCAAGAAGCTCTCTTTAAGGTGATGAATAATCTGCGCGTGATTGATATCAGCAACAATCTTGGTGATAGCAAGTCTTTGATCACGCACCCTTACTCTTCAACGCATCGCCGCTTGGATGATGCGACCAAGGCTGCGATGGGAATTACACCTGCACTTGCTCGATTGTCGGTGGGTCTCGAATATTCGGGCGACCTAATCCGCGACCTTGAAGAGGCTTTTAAGTAATTAACTCTTGCTCACTGCAGCAACGATGCGATCAATGCCTTCGGCAATAATCTCTTTACTTGTTGCAAAGTTGAGGCGCACAAATTGATCGCAATCGCTACCGAATAAGTGACCAGGTGTGAGTGCAACGCGTCCCTCGTCTAGTAAAACTTGGGATGGGTTCTCACCCAATTCATAATCACATAATTCAATCCAGGCAAGGTAAGAACAATTAGGAATACGGTAGTTAGCTTTAGGTAGTTTGGTGGCTAGCTGCTCCTGCACGAAGAGGCGATTTGCATCTAGTGTCTGCATCACGCCCTCTAGCCACTCGGTGCATTCAAAGGCCTTAGCAGTCGCATGGGCTCCTAGTAACGATGCACGGAAGCGAACAGATGGTGGCATTGATTTTGCTAGCGCCGACATCGGCTCTGAATGTGTAATGATGAAAGCGCACTTGAGTCCAGCTAAATTCCATGCCTTGCTCGCTGCGGTGACACAGACACCGATCTCTCGCGCGGCATCGCTGACGCTTAAGAAGGGTACAAACTTCTCTTCATCAAATACGAGTGGTCCGTGGATCTCGTCGCTAAATACATAGACACCGTAGCGCTTGGCTAGATCGGCGATGGCTGCAAGATCCTCGCGTGAATGCACGCTCCCTGTTGGGTTTTGGGGATTACAGAGGTAATGAATCTTTACCCCCTCTTTGTATCCTGCTTCGATGGCAGCTAGATCTAAGGTGTAGTTAAGGCCATCCTTATGCATCGGCGCATCAACAGCCACACACTTAAGTTCTTTGATCCAGTTGATCATGTTGAGGTAGACCGGGGTGTTGATCATGATCTTGTCACCTGGTTGCACAACGGTCCGGCTCATCTCGATCATGCCGACGCCTACATCGGTGCAGAGGAAAAGTTGCTCTTGATCAATGTTCCAACCCCACTGCGCCTGCGCAAATGTAGCGAAATTGCGATTGAGGTGCGCTGTATCCCCCATGTAACCAGTATCTGAATTCTCGATCATCGCGATCAAGGTTTGGCGAATCGGAGCGGCTACCTCAAAGTCCATCTCGGCAACTGGCATCGGCAATACATCGGGTGCAAATCCACTCCACTTTTCGCTGGTACGAGTACGCAACTTATCGAGTGGAAGACCATTAACGTTCATAGTCGGATCTTAATGTAGGCTAGATACCCCAAGCGCCCAATTGTGCATTGATGAATTTGCGATCGGGATCAAGCCCGGCGCGATACGTAATCCATTCCCCAAATTTTGGATAGAGCTCAGCAAAATCAAAGCTCTCGGCCGTAAACAACTTGCCCCAGTGTGGGCGTGCCTTAAATGGAGCAAGAGTCTTTTCGAGAGTCGGTAAGAATGCGCTGACTCCCTCAAAATCCGGTTTCCAGGTGAAGTGAATCGCCACGCTGTCGCGACCATAAGCCTCACTGAGCCAGATCTCATCTGCCCCAATCGTCCGCAATTCGGTCACCAAGAGCAGAGGCTGAATCTGGGCGCGGATCGCGTGCAAAGCGGCAAGCGCAGCGGCGGCATCCTTGCGATCGACAAAGAATTCGCTCTGCAGTTCGTCGCCAAAACTTGGCATGAAATCGAGTTTGAAGTGTGGCAAGCGCTCGTGCCATGGACCGATACTGCCCAACTGTTCAGTGGCGCTCTCGGTGGAACCAACTTCAAGTGGGTGAAATTTAACGGAGGCGCGCTGTGCTCCAAAGAGATCATCACCGGGTAGGGTGTCTAGATCAACGCGGGATTTCACCCATAGTTGATCGATGACCTCATCATCCCAAATGGAGAATGCCGACACGCTGTAACCCGAACCCATCACTGCATCAAAGTCCAAGAGCAGAGTTTCAAATTGCAGATCGAGATAGATGGTCTGTGCTACCTCAAAAGAATCGACTGCCTGCAGGGTCAGATGATGAATCACTCCGATCGCCCCAAGTGCGACGCGGGCAGCGTTGAGCTCATCTCCGGTGATGGTTAAATCATCTCCGCTTGCCGTGATCAGCTCAATCGAGACGATGGCTGCAGATAGATTTTTGTTACTTAAACCAGAGCCGTGGGTGCCTGTACTCGTCGCTCCGACAACGGTGATGTGGGGCAGCGAGCCCATGTTGGGAAGCGCTAAACCTGCGGAATGCAGCGCAATGGCGAGTTCGCCGTAACGCACCCCAGACGCAACGCGAACGCGCTTGGCCACGGTGTCGATCTCGATATCTTTAGGAAAGTGCTCAAAACTAATCAGAACATCATCGCTCGCAGCGATCGTGTTAAAGGAGTGGGAGCTGCCTAGAGCGCGTACTCGCTCCCCCGCTAGGACTGCCGCCTTGATCTCCTCGACGCTGGTGGGGTGGACAAGAACGCTGGGGTTAAATGTGACATTGCCGCTCCAGTTTTTCATTCAACGCTCTTCTCTTTGCGGGCGGTCTTGATCTGACTTGCCAGACCAACAACCGCGAAAGCCACCATAACGCTGATAGCGCTAAAGATGATGATGTAGACATCGCGGGGTACATGTCGCGCAGAGATCAGAATATAGATCTGGGGCAACATAAAGTTGAGGGCAGATAACCAACCCCACTTCTGTGTTTCAGACCAGCGCTTATGTATAACTGCAACAACTAAGCGAGCAGATGCAATGCCGTAAAACCAGGATGTAATCAGATCCACGACGAAGAAGATGTACGGATTAACTCCGTACTTGTGCAGCGCTTTCCAAACAACAAATGTAGCTGCGAAGGTATAGAGAATGATTGTCGATGCCCAGATCCTCTCCCAGAAGGTCTGGCGCTTTGTCCTCACGCTGTTTGCTTGCGAAGGCGGCGCTTAGCAAACCAAGGGATAACCGCAGAGGTTGTCGCCTGGTAGTCCGCATACTCTGGATACTTCGACAGGGTGATCTTCTCCGTGAAGCCTGTTGATCCCACGAAGAGCAGCGTGAGAAGCACTGCACCCAAGATGGTGCGCTGGAAGAGTGCGTTGAAGGCGTTGGCGCCGATCATGTAGAGCACCCACCACTGTGCAACCTCAAAGAAGTAATTAGGGTGGCGGGAATATCTAAAGAGACCTGTCGTCAGAAAGCGCTTCTCGGGAACTCCGCCGGCCGCGATCAACTTCTTCTTCGCCTCCTGGAAGTTCCACTGCTGCTGGTCAGCCACTGTCTCGCCGATCAAGAAGAGTGCGAAGATCGCAATAAAGAGAAGATCCCAACCATTAAAAGCAGTCGACTGATGGTTATAAGCGGTCAGTGCGGGTAGTGAGATCAGAACGAGCAAGAAGTTCTGGTAGAGCACGATGAAGAAGATGTTAAAGAGCTGGAACTGCCAGTTCTTCATGCTGGCACGCAGGACCGGCCAGCGGTAATCCTCGGCACCGGTATAGCCACCCTTGCGGGCAAAGTTAAAGGTAAGGCGAGCGCCCCAGAGCAGCACGATGATCGCCATCGCATTGAGACGGGCGTTGTGGAAGTGAGCGCCACGGGCGAACTCCCCCACGTAGATCACGGGGGTGATCGACCACATCCGGTCGACCCACGAATGTTCGTTGGTGATCAGAGAGGCAATCCAGCAAGCGGCGCAGACAACTGCAAAGGTGAGCAGAACGAGGTGAAGAGGCGTCATGGTGCGATTTTAACCACCCTGCGCGACAAATTTGACCTCTGCGATTGCCCTCGGCGAGAGGCGTGCAACAATTCCGTATGCGCAGTTGGGGTTATATGGCGATGCTGATCTTCACAGTATTGGGCTCCTTCTGGCTCGAAATCTTCCTCAAGGTGGGCGTCTTGCGCCGGGTACGTCGGATGGCCTTAAGCATCCTGCCGATCGCAGCGCTCTTTGTAGGTTGGGATGCCTATGCGATCTCGCGCCACCACTGGCACTTTGACCTAACTCAGATCCTGAAAATCTATGGTCCATTTAGTATCCCGCTCGAGGAGTACCTCTTCTTTATAGTCGTGCCGATCGCCGCGATTATGACCCTGGAAGCCGTCCGTAAGCGTCGCCCGCACTGGCTGATCGGGGATGAAGCGTGAGCTATACCCAGATCGCCCTCTTTGCGGTGGCCTGCGCCGCGGCGCTCGATCTCTATCTCTTGAAGTCTCGCCTGCTGCTTCGTAAAGCCTTTTGGACCTCGTACTCCATCCTGCTGCCCTTCCAACTTCTTACAAATTGGTGGCTCACCTCGCGCAATATTGTGATGTATGACCGACGCCAGATCCTGGGACCGCGCTTGGCCAGCGCACCATTGGAAGATATCGCCTTCGGCTTTGCGCTCATCTTGGGCGTTCTCGCACTTTGGGTCTACTGGGGCAGGCGCGGGGTAGAGCGCGAAAAATAATCCGTAGAATTACCACATGGCAGCGCGCGGCGAACTCCCCAAGGTGATCTTGTACTACGGCTTTGCGCCGTTGCATGATCCTGAGGCTATCCGCCTCTGGCAGCACAAACTCGCCGAAGATCTCAACCTCAAGGGTCGCGTCTTGATCTCAAAGCATGGAATCAATGGCACCTTAGGCGGCAATATGTCCGACCTGAAGAAGTATGTGAGCGCAACAAAGAAGTACGCGGGTTTTAAGAAGATTGATTTCAAATGGTCTGATGGAACTGGCGCCGACTTTCCGCGTTTGAAAGTTAAAGTGAAGTCCGAGCTGGTTGATTTTGGTTTACCGATTGATGTCCAGGTGGATGAGAAAGGCGTGGTCAACGGCGGCAAACATTTAAAGCCCTACGAGGTTAACAAGTTAGTCGAAGAGCGCGGCGATGAGGTCCTCTTCTTTGATGGTCGCAATGGTTACGAAGCCAAGATTGGCAAGTTTAAGAATGCAATCGTCCCTGAGGTTTCACACACCCGCGACTTCGTTTCAGAAATTGAATCAGGCAAATACGATCACTTAAAGGACAACCCGATCGTTACCTACTGCACAGGAGGAATTCGCTGCGAAATTTTGTCGACCGTGATGGTCAAGCGCGGCTTCAAAGAGGTCTACCAAATTGACGGAGGCATCGTGCGCTACGCCCAGAAGTATGGTGACGATGCACTTTGGCAGGGTTCTCTCTACACATTTGATGGACGGATGACGTTGGACTTTTCAGATCACACACCAGTTTTAGGCGAATGTGAAAAGTGCGGTAGTGCTACTAAACAGTTTTATAACTGCGGCAAGATCTCTTGCCACTCACTAATTCTTTTATGCGAGAGCTGCGCGAGCGACGCCGCCAACAAAGCCTGCACTCACGAGTACAGCCCACGTGATTCTGAAATGGTTGGCTAAGCAACTCTTACTTGATAGCTGCTAGCGCGGCTTGGTAGTTAGTTCTCGCTGTGGCAATAGCTTGCTTATAAGCGGCGATAATTCCTTGCGCCGCAGCCTTGTACGCATCGCGCGCTGCCTTCAGGGCAACTTTATCTTTACCCGCTGCCTGCAACGATTGCTGCAGATTGGCATTGGCATCGGCGAATGCTAAGTCGCGGCCATTTTGAGCCTCGGCCAGCGTAGCTT
>CAIWWH010000089.1 GCA_903916385.1 uncultured Actinomycetes bacterium | reverse complement strand
GGCGAGAAGATTCTCGCGACGCCGACCCTCGTTTCCATGAAAGAATAAGCGCTATGACCTCAGTGGCAATCGGGATCTTTGACGGCGTCCATCGCGGCCACCAAGAGATTTTGGCGGAAGCCGCCAAGCATGGAGCAGTCACCGTTCTCACCTTCCACCCACACCCGACTTCGATCTTCGCACCAGAACGAACCCCCAGCGCATTGGTAAATTTGGAGGATCGCATCGCTCTTCTCAAAGAGCATGGAGCAAAAGATGTCGTGGTTCTACCCTTTACAAGAGAGTTTGCTAGCAAATCTCCTGACGAATTTATTCAAGAGGTTCTCATCGAGGAACTCGGCGCCACACATGTTACGGTCGGAGCGAACTTCACCTTTGGCCATAAGGCTGCGGGAAATGTTGAGTACCTCGAGAACCATGCGCATGGTTTTGGAGTAAGCGCGGTAAAACTAGAAGAGAATCGCGGTAGCGCTATCTCCTCTTCTCGCATCCGCACCCTCATTGTCGATGGCGATGTTGAGCGCGCTAACGAACTTTTAAGTCGCCCCTTCTACCTTCGTGGCCCAGTTGTGCACGGAGAGAAGCGCGGCCGGACGATCGGCTATCCAACGGCAAATATTGGTTTGGCGGAAAACGCGACTATCCCCGCCGATGGCGTTTATGCCGGCTGGCTCACCGTCGGCGACCATCGTTGGCAAGCCGCCATATCCATCGGCACCAACCCCACCTTCCCTGGCGTTCGTGGACGCCAGGTCGAGGCCTATGCCATCGACCAGCTTGACCTCGATTTATATGACCAAGAGGCGAAGTTGGAGTTTGGCTATCGGCTGCGCGATACCCTCAAATTCGATGGCTTGGAGCCGCTCTTGGTCCAGATGAAAGAAGATTGCCTGCAGGCAAAGAGATTGACCTCCATCGACTAGTTTTCGAGCCGGAGTTCAGAGTGCAAGGTGAAGGCGCAGGGCTTCATCCACTTCTTCCATAAGTGAATGAGAAACTTCACCCAGACGCAATCCAAGTCGCGCAACCGCAATGGCGCGGACTTGCTCCGCCTGAACTTTTGAGTCGCGAGTGAGGCCAGATTGATTCGCCGGTAGTAAAACTTGAAATGGATAGATCTGCGCGATATTGGATGTCACCGGGATAACGGTGATTACCCCTTTGCCGCTCCGCTCCGCCGAGCTATTTGCACCATCGTTGCTTACTATGATCGCCGGGCGCTCCTTCTTAACCTCAGAGCCTTCCGCTGGATCAAAATTAACTAGAAAGATCTCACCGCGTCGCAATTACTGCAGTCCGTCCTGAGTTGTTGCGCCCCAGATTTCTTCCTCTTCTTGGGTCCACTCTGCCCAGGCAGCTTCATAAGCGGAACCCAATTGCGTCGCTCGTAGCAACCTGATTGCCTTATGGAGGGCTGCCGACCGAGATGGGAGGCCCCTCTCTTCGACATAGGCATCGAGAAAGGTGAGGTCCTGCTCCGGCAGACTCATGCTAATCTTCATACTTGAATACTACTATTAGTCATACCTTTATACCACCTGAGCGGGAGTGGCAGTTCGAGAATGAGGATCAGTTGCATCTATCCACTCCGATTTCACCCTCTAGGTGCCCCGCTGATAACCTTGGAACACAAGCGAGAAAGCGCGCCTTCGTGATTCACACCGAGGCCCTCGTGAAAGTCAAGGGAGTGCCACTATGGCCTTACAGCCTGCAGAAAAGCTAGAAATCATCACAAAGTACGGCGCTTCCGCCACTGACACAGGAAGCCCAGAGGCACAGATTGCCCTGCTCTCGCGCCGTATCGAAGAGATTACCGAACACCTCAAGACTAATAAGAACGACCACCACAACCGTCGTGGCCTCTTGTTGTTGGTTGGTAAGCGTCGTCGTCTGCTGCAATATCTTGCAAAGACCGATGTCACACGCTACAGAGCGATTATCGAAAAGCTCGGTATTCGTCGTTAATTAATACTTATTAATTAAAAATTAGAAATCAGCTCTCTGGTTAGTAAATCGGTCCTCGGTAGTGGTTTACGGGACAAACTCCGTGAACTTCGATCGAAGATCCATTTCCTAATGCGAGAGAGCTGAGAAATGGAGATGACCCATGGAGGGTCCAGATGTTAAGTTCGCCGTTGCCACAATTGATAACGGCAAGTATGGAAAGCGCGAGATCCGTTTTGAAACCGGACGCCTGGCACGTCAAGCTGCAGGAACTGCAGTTGTCTATTTAGATGATGATTCAATGTTGCTCTCAGCAACAACTGCCTCAAAGCAGCCAAAGGATCAATTCGATTTCTTCCCACTCACAGTGGATGTTGAAGAGCGTATGTATGCAGCGGGCAAGATCCCAGGATCTTTCTTCCGTCGCGAAGGTCGCCCTTCTGAAGATGCAATTCTCACCTGTCGCCTAATCGACCGCCCACTTCGCCCAGCATTCGTCAAGGGTCTGCGCAATGAAGTTCAGGTTGTCGTCACGGTGATGGCTCTGAACCCTGATCACATGTACGACGTTCTTGCGATCAATGCAGCGTCTATGTCGACTCAACTCGCAGGTCTGCCATTCTCTGGTCCAATCGGTGGCGTTCGCGTCGCTTTGATTGAGGGCCAATGGGTTGCATTCCCTAACCACTCTGATCTTGAGAAGGCTGTCTTCGACATGGTCGTTGCTGGCTCCATCGCCGGTGATGACATTGCAGTCATCATGGTTGAGGCAGAGGCAACAACACAGACTCTCGATCTCATCAAGGCTGGCGCTCAGGCACCAACCGAAGAGATTGTTGGTCAGGGCCTCGAGGCCGCAAAGCCATTTATCCGCGCACTCTGCGATGCGCAGAATGAACTCGCAAAGGTTGCTGCAAAGCCAACTGGCGAATTCCCTGTCTACCTTGACTACCAAGATGATGTCTATGCAGCAGTCGAAGCTGCCGCTGGAGCGCAAATCTCAGAGGCCCTCACCATTGCTGGAAAGCAAGATCGTGAGAACAAGCTCGATGAGGTTAATGCTGCTATTAAAGAGCAGCTCGCTGCACAGTTCGAAGGTCGCGAGAAGGAAGTTTCTGCCGCCCTTCGCTCAGTCACCAAGAAGTCTGTTCGTCAACGTGTATTGCGCGACAAGATCCGCATCGATGGTCGCGGAGTCCGCGATATCCGTGCGATCACCGCTGAGGTCGAGGTAATTCCTCGGGTTCACGGTTCTGCAATCTTCGAACGTGGAGAGACCCAGATCCTCGGAGTGACCACTCTCAACATGCTAAAGATGGAGCAACAGCTCGACACCTTGAGCCCTGAGAACCACAAGCGTTACATGCACAACTACAACTTCCCTCCTTATTCAGTTGGAGAGACCGGTCGCGTTGGTTCACCAAAGCGCCGCGAAATTGGTCACGGTGCTCTCGCTGAGCGCGCCTTGCTCCCTGTGCTTCCAACTCGTGAAGAGTTCCCATACGCCATTCGTCAGGTCTCAGAGGCTCTTGGTTCCAATGGATCAACATCTATGGGTTCTGTCTGTGCATCGACCATGTCACTACTCAACGCTGGTGTGCCACTCAAGGCCCCAGTTGCAGGTATTGCAATGGGTCTAATCTCTGATCTCGTCGACGGCAAGACCGAATATGTCGCACTTACCGACATCTTGGGCGCGGAAGATGCATTTGGAGATATGGACTTTAAGGTCGCCGGTACAAAGGAATTTGTTACCGCGCTACAACTTGATACCAAGCTTGATGGAATTCCAGCATCCGTTCTCTCTGCAGCTCTGTTGCAGGCTAAGGAAGCTCGTCTCTTCATCCTCGACATCATGAACCAAGCGATTGATATGCCAGATGAGATGAGCCTCTTGGCTCCTCGCATCATCTCGATCAAGGTCCCAACAGATCTGATCGGTGCAATCATCGGACCTAAGGGCAAGATGATCAACCAGATTCAAGATGAGACTGGCGCAGATATCACCATCGAAGATGATGGAACTATCTACATCGGCGCAATCGAAGGATCACAAGCTGAGGCCGCTAAGGCAATGATCGAAGCGATCGCAAACCCAGTGGTTCCTAAGGTCGGAGAGCGTTACAACGGCAGCGTTGTGAAGCTTGCGACATTCGGTGCATTTATCTCACTCGTGCCTGGTAAAGATGGCCTGCTCCACATCTCGCAGATCCGCAAGATGCATGGTGGAAAGCGCATTGAGAACCTCGAAGAGGTTATGAAGGTTGGCGACAAGATTGAAGTTGAGATCAACGAGATCGATCCAAAGGGCAAGTTCTCCTTGGTTCCTGTACTCGCTGATGGAACAACTCCTTCTGATTCACCTGCCGAATAAGTAATTAATGCCACGCACCATTCTGCCTAGCGGTCTACGGATTGTTACCGAAGAGGTTTCAACCGTTCGCTCTGCAACATTTGGTGTCTGGATCAATGTGGGCTCCCGCGATGAGACGTTACCCGTCGCGGGAGCTTCACACTTTCTAGAACATTTACTATTTAAAGGAACCACCCGTCGCGACGCCATGGCGATCTCATCTTCTATTGAGGCAGTTGGCGGCGAGATGAATGCCTTTACCGGCAAGGAGTACACCTGCTTCTACGCGCGTGTGATTGATACTGATCTTCCCTTAGCCGTTGATGTCATTGCAGATCTAATTACCTCGTCGTTAGTCAAAGCTGCAGATGTAGATGCCGAGCGCACTGTCGTGCTCGAAGAGATGTCTATGCGCGATGATGATCCATCGGATCTCATCCACGATCTCTACCTTGAGACCTATTATGGCGATACACCGCTAGGCCGATCGATCCTAGGAACCGCTGACTCCATCAATGGAATGTCGCGTAACTCGATCTTTAACTATTACAAGAAGCGTTATCGCCCGGAAGATATGGTGATTGCTGTCGCTGGCAATATCTCTCACAAGAAAGTTGTGAAGTTGATTGAAGAAGCGATGAGCCGCGATGGCTTCCTTGATCTTCCGGATAACACTCCAAATCTTCGTCATAGCCCTAAGGTCAAGGTCCGTGGCACCGGCACTGTCGGAATTATCGATCGTAAGACCGAACAATCTCACCTCCTCCTTGGCGTTGAGGGAGTCGAGCGCAGCGATGACCGCCGCTTTGCACTCAGCATCCTGGCCTCTGCGATGGGTGGGGGAATGTCCTCGCGACTATTTCAGGAGATTCGCGAGAAGCGTGGGTTGGCTTATTCGGTTTACTCCTACGTTCAACAATTTTCTGGCGCGGGCACCATCTCTTTCTATGCCGGCTGCCAACCCAATAAGACGGAAGAGGTCATCAAGATCATCAGGGATATCTCCTTTGATATCGCCCAGAACGGTCTGACTGACGAAGAGATCACCCGGGCCAAGGGTGCAGTAAGCGGCTCGCTTGTCCTCAGCCAAGAAGACACTGGTTCTCGCATGATGCGCATCGGCAAGAGCGAGCTCGTCTACGGCGAGGTCATGAGTTTTGACGAGATCCTAAACAAGATTGCCCAAGTTACACCTGATGAAATTAAGGCAATTGCCAGCAAGATTCTGCCTAGACCTTCTACCCTTGCCTTAGTCGGGCCTTTCAAATCGGCCACTAAGTTTGAGAAGGTGATCGCATGACCATCAAGGTAGCGGTACTCGGAGCAAAAGGCCGAATGGGTCAGACAACTCTTGATGCAATCAAGAGCGCCTTGGATTTGGAACTCGTCGCTGCAATCGATCTTGGGGACTCTTTGGAAATGCTGGTCTCTAGCGGCGCTCAAGTTGTTGTTGATTTTACCCATCCTGACTCAGTGATGGGTAACCTGGATTTCGCTATCAATCACGGCGTTAACGTTGTGGTTGGTACAACAGGATTCAACAACGAAAAACTCGCGACTGTAATCGGCTGGCTTGATTCCAACCCCGGAGTTGGCGCCTTGATCGCCCCTAACTTTGGTTTGGGCGCAGTGTTGATGATGCAGTTCGCCGCACAAGCCTCTAAATACTTTGAATCCGTTGAAATCATTGAACTCCACCACCCAGGTAAGGCCGACGCCCCTTCGGGAACTGCTGCGCACACTGCAGAACTCATTACGGAAGCTCGCAACTCCGTCAACAAGGAGCCAATGCCCGATGCCACCTCATCTGCGCTAGATGGCGCTCGAGGCGCCAAAGTGGGGGATGTACCTATCCACTCCGTGCGTCTGCGTGGACTTGTCGCTCATCAAGAGGTAATTCTTGGAGATCTCGGTGAAACTCTGACTATTCGCCATGACTCCATTGATCGCACAGGTTTTATGCCAGGAGTACTACTCGGTATTCGCAAAGTAGTTTCAACACCAGGGCTCACATTTGGACTCGAACACTTTCTCGACTTGAAATAGAATTTCGCTACAACAAAGGAGTTAAAACATGGCTGCTCAAATCACAATGTATGGCGCCGCTTGGTGCGGAGATTGCCGTCGCTCAAAGGCTTACCTAGATTCACACAATGTGGAGTACAACTACATCGATGTTGAGGCAGATGAATCTGCTTCAGATAAGGTAATTGAAATCAACGGTGGACAGCGTTCCATTCCAGTGATTTTGTTCCCGGATGGAACTCATATGACTGAGCCTTCCGACAAAGATCTGGAAGCAAAGTTGGAAGCGTTAGCTATTCTCTAAATCTTAAGACGATACACAATCGCAGAAGTTGCCATTGCCCCGACGACAACCACGGGGAATGGCAATTTTGCTGTTAGGGCGACAATCGCAACGGTGATCCCTGCCAACCGGTGGTCGACCATAAACTTGGTCTTCGTTGTGAAGGCCTGCATCGCCACTAGGCCGCTCAATAAAACGATCGGAATTAAGTTGGTGATGCGTTGTACGCGCGGATGGGCGAGCCAGACCTCTGGAATGGCATGGCCAATATATTTAAGGGCATAGCAGAGCACGCTGGTGATAATTACTGCGATCCATTGCGAGTTCATTTACTTCCACCCGACAATCGCGGCGATTACAACAGTTGAAATAATGGGAACGCCTGCTGGGACAAACTCGGTGATTGAGAGCGCCCAGATAAAAGAGAGGGCGCTGGCTAAGAGGAGTTTGCGCTCTTTGAGACGCGGGTAGAGAACGGCACAGAAGATTGCGGGGGAGGCGACATCAAGTCCCCATGCCGAGGTGTCACCGATTGCCTTTGCTCCGATCGCACCAAGAAGTGTGAAGAGATTCCAGAAAAAGAAGACGCCGAAGCCGGTGTACCAAAAAGCGGTCCTCTGATCCTTTGGGTTGCTTTGGGCGATAGCAACGCCCGTAGATTCATCAATGGTGATCTGCGCCGCAAGGGCGCGCTTCGCGCCTTTAAGTTTGAGGATCTGCGCCATCCGGACGCCATACAGACCATTGCGACTACCAAGGAAGGTTCCAGTGACGATTGCGCTGAGCGCGCTGCCACCTGCGCTCATGACCGCGACCAAAGAGAATTGCGAAGCTCCCGAGAAGAGGACGAAGGAGAGAAAACAGGCTTGGGCGACCGTGAAGTGGTCGGCGACTGCGACCGCTCCGAACGCGACCCCGGCCGCTCCGACCGCAAGGCCAACACTGAGGGAATCGCGCTGCACTGACACGCCGATATTCTGCCTTAATCCCAAGGGTCTTGGGCGCAGATAGATAAGGTCGCTATATGAGCGAGCAGCACTTTGAAATCAACTTTCGTGACGATGTAACCGTCGAATTAGTAAAAGCCAATGCCAGCGACTCGGATGTTATCTGGGCGGCGCGCGTATCTACGGCCGGAGAGAATTCGCTCGACGATGTAAATGCCGATCCATCTCGCTCCGAGGGGCTCATCAATTACTTGGCACGCGAACGCCATGGCTCACCATTTGAACACACTTCCATGACCTTCTTTATTTCGGCCCCGATCTTTGTCTTCCGCGAATTTATGCGCCACCGCATCGCTTCGTATAACGAAGAGTCGGGTCGTTATCGCGAGTTACGTCCCAACTTTTATGTACCAAGTAAAGAGCGCAAATTGGTACAGATAGGTAAGGCCGGCTCTTACACCTTTATTGATGGCACCGATGAGCAGTACCAGATTACGGTCAATGCCATTAAAGAGAGCTGCACCCTGGCGTATGAGAATTACAAAAAGATGCTCGATGCAGGAGTCGCCCGAGAAGTGGCGCGTGCCGTGTTACCCGTCGGTTTATATTCGTCGATGTATGTGACCATGAATGCGCGAGCACTTATGAACTTCTTGTCGCTGCGGACATCGCGAGAAGGCTCGCATTTCCCGAGCTATCCGCAGCGGGAAATTGAGATGGTCGCCGAGAAAATGGAGCGTTATTTTGCAGAGTTGATGCCGCTTACGCATGGCGCATTCGAGAAGTCAGGGCGAGTAGCCCCATAGGCGCGATAGGGTTAGCCCTATGTCCAGTTCGCATAAACAGACGACCCAGATCGAGGCGCCATTCGGCCGCTTGATCACCGCAATGGTGACCCCATTCCTCAAGGATGGTTCGATCGACTGGGACGGCGTAGCGAAGTTGGCAGAACACTTAGCAAATACCGGACACGATGCAATTGCTGTTAACGGCACAACGGGCGAGGCTCCAACCACAAAGACTTCAGAAAAGCTCGAGATCATCCGCGTCGTAAAGAGCACCGTGGGGGATCGCGTCAAGGTTTTGACGGGCGCCGGCGATAACGAAACCGCGTACACCGTGGATCAGGCCAAGCGTTGCGCTGAACTTGGAGTCGACGGACTCTTAATCGTCACCCCGTACTACAACAAGCCACCACAAGAGGGCATCGAGGCGCACTTCAGAGCTGTAGCTGCGGCAACTGATACCCCAATCATGATGTACGACATTCCTGGTCGCACCGGCGTCCCCATCGAAGAGGACACGCTCTGCCGACTTGCCGAAGTTAAAAATATCGTTGCACTCAAAGATGCCAAGGGAAATCCTGCATCTACTTCATGGGTTATCAAGAGAACGGGTCTACCTGTTTATTCAGGCGATGACATTCTTAATCTCCCCTTGCTCAGCGTTGGAGCGGTTGGTTTCGTTTCAGTCTGTGGCCATACCGTTGGAAATCAACTCAAGGCCATGCTCGATGCATGGTTTGCCGGTGATTCTCTGCGCGCTCTAGAAATACATCAAGAATTATTACCGGTATTCACCGGAACCTTCCGCACTCAAGGTGCGATATTGACTAAGGCCGCACTTACGATGATGGGCCTACCTGGTGGATATACACGTTTACCACTTGTCGATGCCACCGAGGCGCAGATCGCGCAATTGCGGGAGGACCTTCGACAAGGCGGAGTTGTACTTAACTAATGAATCATCCACATCCAGATTTACCCTATCCCGCAAAGTTAGCCCCTAAGACCCTGCGCATTGTGGCGCTTGGTGGACTAGGTGAAATCGGTCGTAATATGACCGTCTATGAAATTGCTGGAAAATTACTTATCGTCGACTGCGGAGTTCTCTTCCCTGAAGAGAGCCAACCCGGAATCGATCTGATCCTTCCTGACTTCTCTTATATTCGCGATCGCCTTCATGATGTCGTTGCTATCGCTTTAACGCACGGCCATGAAGATCACATCGGTGCCGTTCCATATTTGCTTAAAGAGCGCGCTGATATTCCCGTAGTTGGCTCAAAGTTGACTCTTGCATTTACCGAGGCAAAATTGAAAGAGCGACGTATCACCGCTCCTATGATTGAAGTAAAAGCGGGAATGAAGCAGACCTTCGGTCCGTTCGAACTGGAATTTGTGGCTGTTAATCACTCGATTCCTGATGCCCTTGCAATTGCAATTCGTACCGAGGCAGGGCTAGTTCTCGCTACCGGTGATTTCAAGATGGATCAATTGCCACTTGATGGACGTATTACCGACTTAGCTGCATTCGCCCGCTTGGGTGAAGAGGGTGTTGACCTCTTTATGGTCGACTCCACCAACGCTGATGTACCTGGTTTTACTACCTCAGAGCGCGACATCATGCCGACACTCGATCGCGTCTTTCGTGCGACAGAACGTCGCGTGATCGTCGCATCCTTCGCATCGCATGTTCACCGCGTGCAGCAGATCATGATGATCGCCGCACAGCATGACCGCAAGGTTGCCTTCATCGGACGCAGCATGGTGCGCAATATGAAGTTGGCTCAGGACTTGGGTTATCTTCAAGTGCCTGAAGGACTTGAGATCATTGATGCCAAGACTGTTGAAGATGCCGGAGATCGCGTAGTTCTGATCTGCACCGGTTCACAAGGCGAACCACTTGCTGCGCTATCGCGTATGGCAAATGGTGAACACCAGATCCGCGTCGGTAAGGGCGATACCGTCGTTCTTGCTTCCTCCTTGATTCCTGGAAACGAGAATCCGGTCTTCCGCGTGATCAATGAGCTGACTCGCTTTGGTGCGACCGTCGTACACAAGGGCAATGCGCTTGTCCATGTATCAGGTCACGCGGCCGCAGGAGAGCTTTTGTACTGCTACAACATCGTCAAGCCAAAGAACGTGATGCCGATCCACGGCGAATGGCGCCACCTGCGTGCAAATGCCGAACTTGCCATCAAGACAGGCGTTCCACGTACCAACACGATCGTTGTTGACAATGGAATCGTCGTTGATGTACACGATGGATATGCGGATATCTCGGGCGCGATTCCTGTTGGATTTGTTTATGTCGATGGACAGAGCATCGGCGAAATCACCGAAAGTTCGCTCAAGGATCGTCGCATTTTGGGTGAAGAAGGATTCATCTCCGTGGTCGTTGTCGTTGATTCTCAGAGTGGAAAAATTGTCGCCGGCCCTGATATCCACGCCCGCGGATTTACCGAGGATAAAGCGCTCTTTGATGAGGTTAAGGGCATGATCGAAAAGGCGATGGCCACCTCTGTTGCGGGTGGAATCAACGGTACCCATCAGTTAGCACAGGTCGTTCGTCGTACTGTCGGAAGTTGGGTTGGCGAAGAGCACCGTCGCAAACCGATGATCATCCCTGTTGTTATTGAGGTATGACGGCGCGCCGAGAGGCTGGCCCGTACCCTTTTCTTTAGGCTTAGAGCGCTATGGCTAAAAAACGAAGTTCCGCACCCAGTAAGGCTGTCAAAAAGCGCCCATCCATCATTGCGATGATGGTGCGTGGCATTGCTGCGATCTGGCGTTTTACAGCCAAGGCGATCGGAAGCACCGTTCGTTTTCTCTTTAAGGAGGCGCGCGAGCTCGACAGCGCTCACCACCGCGACGGCCTGGCTTTCTTGCTCCTGATCTTTGCCCTCGTCAGCGCCGCGGGTAGTTGGTTCCACATGAACAACCCCATCGGTCGGGGAATGAACACCCTGTTGCTTGGCACCTTCGGCAAGATCGCAATCGTCACACCACTGCTCTTTATTTACTTCGCCTTCAGATTATTTAAAGCTCCGGATGAGGGTCGAGCCAACGGACGTATCACCATCGGAGCCATCCTTCTGGTCCTCAGCACCACCGGATTAGCTCAAGTCTTCAAGGACTCTGAATTTAGTTCTGTGAAGAGCGCCGGGGGAGTTATCGGATACGGGGTCGGCCGCCCCCTCTCCAACCTCGGAACCTCGCTCCTCGCCATCCCAATCTTGCTTCTTCTCCTCTTCTTTGGCGTGCTGATTGTTACTGCGACACCGGTTTCACAAGTCTTTGCCAAGGTCCGAGGTATCTTCGCCTGGTTCGCTGGACGGCGTCGCGCAGCGCGTGAGCGCAATGAAGAGGCGTTCGAGATCAGCGATACGCCTCCCTTTGAGACCCCGCTCGTTCAGGCATTTCCTGAGCCGGAGCCTGAAGAGGATTTTCACGAGGAATCTGAAGAGACTGTCGCACTTGTGGTTGATCGAACTCCAACACCCGCTCCGACATTTAGCACCAAGACGGTGCAGAGCGCACCTGCCCATCAGATGATTTTGGCCGCGGATGCTCCCTATGTTCTGCCATCAATGGATCTTTTGAAGACTGCGCCGGCCTCTAAGGCGAAGTCCAAGGCCAACGATCTCGTCGTTGCTGCGCTTGGTCAAGTCTTTGAACAATTCGGAGTGGATGCTCGCGTCACCGGTTTTATGCGCGGACCAACCGTTACGCGCTACGAAGTTGAGCTTGCTGCGGGTGTAAAGGTCGAAGCGATAACTGCGCTCTCTAAGAATATTTCTTACGCAGTTGCAAGTGGTGATGTTCGAATTCTCTCTCCCATCCCTGGAAAATCTGCAGTCGGAATTGAAATTCCAAATACAGACCGCGAGATCGTCGCTCTCGGTGATGTGCTGCGATCTAGCGTGGCGATGAACGAGACGCACCCAATGGTGATTGCGCTTGGCAAAGATGTAGAAGGTAACTTCATCTGCGCCAACCTCGCAAAGATGCCACACCTACTAGTCGCGGGCGCGACAGGTGCTGGAAAATCCTCGATGATTAACTCGTTGATCGTTTCTATCTTGATGCGATCGACTCCTGATGAAGTGCGCCTCGTCATGATTGACCCTAAGCGCGTTGAGTTAACGAGTTATGAAGGTATTCCTCATCTGATCGCTCCCATCATTACTAACCCGAAGAAGGCTGCAGATGTGTTGGCTTGGGTGGTTCGTGAGATGGATCAGCGCTACGACGATTTATCTCACTTTGGATTTAGACATATCGACGATTTCAATCGCGCTGTTAAGGCAAAGAAAGTCGCAGCCCCTGCAGGGAGTGAACGAGTCCTAGAGCCATATCCATATCTGCTCGTCATCATCGATGAGTTAGCAGACCTCATGATGGTCGCGGCGCGTGAAGTCGAAGAGAGCATCGTCCGGATCACGCAGCTGGCGCGAGCAGCCGGTATTCACTTAGTTATCGCCACACAGCGTCCGAGCGTGGATGTTGTGACTGGGTTGATTAAGGCAAACGTCCCATCACGCTTATCTTTTGCAACATCTAGCCTCGCTGATTCACGAGTCATTCTGGATACGCCTGGCGCTGAAAAGTTGGTCGGACAAGGTGACGGGCTCTTCCTTCCAATGGGTGCAAGTAAGGCGATGCGTATTCAGGGCGCTTACGTATCAGAGCGTGAATCTGAGGCGGTCGTTAACCATGTGAAGTCACAAGCTCAACCAGTCTTCCGGGTTGATATCAATGCACCAGCAGTGAGCAAGCAGATTGAAAACGATATCGGCGATGATATGGATCTCTTGTTGCAAGCAATTCAGTTAGTCGTCGGAACTCAATTCGGTTCGACCTCGATGTTGCAACGCAAGCTCCGCGTGGGCTTTGCCAAGGCCGGCCGCCTGATGGACCTCATGGAGAGCCGGGGAGTGGTGGGACCATCTGAGGGATCCAAGGCCCGCGAGGTCCTGATCACCGCTGAGCAGATGCCTGACCTCTTGGAGGAGATCCAGGGTTACATCTAGGTGAATTAATCCCCCAAAAACCCCTCAGCGGGGCTATTTTCCAGAAAAAGATTTGGTAGCGGCTAAAGCCTGGGTTTACCCTTTACTCCTCACTTTCCCCCAGATCGTGGCAGGTTCCCCGCCGAGATTTCAGTAATGAGGCTTTGATGTCAGTAGGCATTCTTCTCCGCCAAGCAAGAGAATCAGTCGGCATGTCCATCGAAGAGTTGTCGGAACTTACATTTGTCCGCCGCACGGTTCTGCGCGATCTTGAAAACGATAATTTTCAATCTTCCGGTGGCTTGGCATATGCCCGTGGCCATATTCGTAACATCGCGAAAGTTCTACATGCCAATGCCGATCTGTTGGTTGAAGAATTCAACGCCATGCATCAAGATTTTGACCGTCCAATGATCGACTTGCTCAGCGAAAACAGCGTCACTCCAACAGAGCGCACGGGAACAAGAGTCTCCTTTGGATTGATGGCGAAGGCTGCAGCCGTGATCGTTGCTCTTCTCATTGCCATCCCTACCGCGGCATCCTTTGTTCATTCATCAAAGAAGAGCGTGAAGGCAGCAACCACGAGTTCGGTCGCAACGCAATCGTTAGCCGCTGCCAGCACAGCTTCGACACTTGGAACAACTTCGGGGACAACCGCAGTCGCTACGAAGACCTCACCTGTCGCGGTGGTTGTCACAGCAAATGCTGGGTCAACATGGTTAGCGGTATCCGATAGCTCTGGCGCTGCGGTTTTCAGCGGCATGCTCACAAATGGGGCTTCTCGATCATTCGACGATAGCCAACTGATCAACGTGACCATTGGAAATGCCGGAGCCGTTGATCTCAACGTGAATGGCAAAGATGCGGGAACTCCAGGTGCTACGGGCGAAGTCCTGCACCTGCAATTTGGACCCGGCGCCTCGTCACAAGGCTAGTACGTTGGTCGTAATAAAGAGGTAAGACTCCCTCTTCGCACATTCGAACGAAGGTGACAGGTACGATGTCACCAATGAGCACCTCATCCTCAAGGACGCTGAACCTTCCTAACGCGTTAACGGTATTGCGTCTGCTCGCCCTCCCATTCTGTGCATATGCGCTCTTTAAAGATGGTGGAGATTCCTCGCTCTGGCGCGTCATTGCGTGGTGCGGATTCTTCCTCGTAGGTGTCACAGATCTGATGGATGGTCGTTTAGCTCGCTCTCGCAATCAAGTCACAAGCTTTGGAACTTTCTTAGATCCCGTAGCAGATAAGGCCGCGATCGGAACCGCGATGATCGGACTCTCGATCCAAGGCAAGTTGTGGTGGTGGGTCACGATTGTGATCTTGTTCCGTGAAATCGCAGTAACTCTTCTCCGCCTTGCGGTGATCAAGGATGGAGTTATTCCTGCCAGCAAGGGCGGCAAGCTAAAGACGATGATGCAGGGATTTGGAATTGGCTTTTACATTCTTCCGCTACCGCACTGGCTGCATCTTGCGCGCGATGCCTTCATGGGCGCGACGATCGCCATAACGATCACTACGGGTTACGACTACTTTAAGAAGGTCTTACAGAGTGCCAAATAATCCAGATGTCGCAACAATTGTCAGAGTGATGAAGCGGCGTGGTTTAACTCTTTCCACAGCCGAGTCGATCACTGGCGGGGGATTGGGGGAGCTCTTCACTTCTATCTCCGGCGCTTCGGCGGTCTACCAGGGTGGAATTATTACTTACAGCGATGTAAGTAAGACAAAGTTTCTTGGGGTGCTGAAGAAGACGCTGAATAAATACACCGCAGTATCGGAGGAAGTCGCGATTGCAATGGCACAGAGCGTGCGGGCGCAATTCAAGACGGATTATTCAATTTCTACGACGGGCGTTGCCGGCCCTGGCCGTGCATACGATCAAAAGGCGGGCACGGTCTGGATTGCAATCGATAGTCGCGCTGGAACTTCCGCAGTTGCGCTTGCCTTGACGGGAGATCGCGCCGAAATTCGCCACGCAACTTTAGAGAGCGCAATTGCGACCTTTAGCCGTATCCTTATCCCGTGATTCTCCTCCGCTCCCATATCGGCTCTGCACTGCGCGCCTCGCGCGTGGCCCAAGGCCGCACCTTGCGCGATGTCGCAAAGAGCGCTCGCGTCTCCCTCGGCTATTTATCTGAGGTCGAGCGCGGTCAAAAAGAGGCCTCTTCCGAACTTCTCAATTCAATCTGCGCCGCGCTTGATATCTCACTCGGCGAGGTCCTGCTCCGCGTTTCGGCTCAAGTTCGCCTTGCTGAAGCCCCAACTTTGACCGTTGTGGATGACGCCGCGTAATTAGCTGCACCGCGAGCTAATCCAAACGCTCAATTCGATCATGGCAACCAATCAGCGTTCGCGTACCGCAATTCTTTCGGGCGCCAAAATCGTCATCACCGAAGTCGGCTCCTACGAATCAAATATGAATGACATTGCCGCTCGTGCCGAAGTCTCGCGCGCCACGGTTTATAACCACTTCAGCGATAAGGAAGAGATGATGCTCTCTCTCCTCGAATCTGAAATCCTGCGCTTAATAGATCTTGCCAAGAAAGCACCATCCAAGCGCGATGCGCTCTATGCGCTCTCGGTCGAGATCTCGAAAGATCCTGCCTTACGCAAGATGGTCGAGACCGATCCGCTTGATATCGCTAAATTTGTGCGAGTCTGCGATCACCCACTCTGGCATGTGATTAACGAAGGCCTAACGTCTCTTTTCGGAGAGTCTGCCGGAGTTGTTCTGCATTGGCTCATCGGTCAAATCGCATCACCGCTTACACCTCCAGAAAGTGCACAGCAGGCTGATCAACTGGTACGTGCCCTGTAATAATGGCGATGCGCATCACCGAACTTCGCTCCCGAATCTTCGATTACTTTAGCGATCCCGATACTTATGCCCGCGACATCGTGCATTCAGAGCTCGGCGGACAAACCGTGAATGAAGCGCTAGCTGGCGGATTTGAACCGGGAGATATCTGGAAGGCGATCGTCGCTCATAACCCCGAAATGCCTGCAAAGTTTCGGTAAGCGGATGCCCGACTTGCTGATTGAAATACGAGTTCGCCCCAATGCCTCTCGCAACAAAGTAGGTGGTACCGCAGGCGATCCACCTCGATTAGTAGTTGCCGTCCAAGCACCCGCAGTTGACGGCAAAGCCAACGCCGCCGTCATCAAAGAATTGGCCGCCGCCTTCGGTCTTCGCCCGCGCGACTTCACCATCGTCCACGGGGAACTCGCCCGCGACAAGCGGCTGCTGATTTCCAATGCATCGGCCGAACTTGACCGAAAATATGAGGAACTGAAGTTGGGCTTAACTCTGCTTTAGTTTGAAGGAGGGGTTGGGGCGAGGCCAGGAGAATTCGCGGGTTGGCTCTTCCGAACTTCTCCGGCCTACGCCCCAACCCGACGGCACCCAAAATCGGCGGCTACGGCGTGTCCTAGCCATTCGAACAGATGTTCGGTACGATATCCACACCCAACCAGAGCGGTTCCACACTTCCGCGCGAGCTTGCCTCCCGCCGTCGGTGGTCTTCCGTACCTTCTGGACCGTACAGATGAACTCATCTGAGTTAAGAGAGAAAGGCAGAAAATGGCAGCAGATAAAGCCGATAAGGCATCTGAGAAGCAATCGCTAGATCGCACCAAAGCCCTCGATACCGCCCTAGCCCAGATTGAGCGTCAGTTCGGTAAGGGTTCAGTAATGAAGATGGGCGATCGCGGCCCTGTAGTCCAAGAGGTTATCCCAACCGGATCTATCGCTCTTGATATCGCTCTCGGCATTGGCGGCTTGCCACGCGGGCGTATCGTAGAAATTTATGGCCCAGAATCTTCGGGTAAGACCACCGTTGCGCTCCATGCAATCGCCAATGCGCAGAAGAACGGCGGCATCGCAGCATTTATCGATGCTGAGCATGCCCTTGATCCCGAGTATGCCAAGAAACTCGGAGTAGATATCGATGCTCTCTTGGTTTCACAACCAGATACCGGTGAGCAAGCTCTTGAGATCATGGATATGTTGATTCGCTCTGGCGCACTCGACATCATCGTCGTCGACTCAGTTGCCGCACTCGTTCCGCGCGCTGAAATTGAGGGCGAGATGGGTGACTCACATATGGGTCTGCAGGCTCGTCTTATGTCTCAGGCGCTCCGCAAAATCACAGGTGCTTTGCACCAATCAAATACCACCGCAATCTTTATCAACCAACTTCGCGAGAAGATCGGTGTCTTCTTCGGAACTCCCGAGACAACCACTGGTGGTAAGGCGCTTAAGTTCTACGCCTCTATCCGTATGGATGTCCGTCGTATTGAAACTCTCAAGGATGGCCAAGAGGCAGTCGGCAACCGTACCCGCGTCAAAGTTGTTAAGAACAAGATGGCCCCACCATTTAAGCAGGCCGAGTTCGACATCATCTACGGTGTTGGAATCTCTCGCGAGGGATCGCTCATTGATCTCGGCGTAGAGGTTGGCGTCGTGAAGAAGTCTGGCGCTTGGTACACCTACGAGGGCGATCAACTCGGACAGGGTAAAGAGAACTCGCGTAACTTCCTGATTGATAATCCTGATCTTGCGAACGAGATCGAAGGGAAGATCCGCGAACATTATGTCCCGGTCGTTATTGATCCAGAGCTTGTTGCTGCAATCGATGAGGCAACCTCTGAGGTTGATTTCTAAAGAGTGATCGATAAAACAGATGTAGTGGCTGATCCCTACTCCGATGCGATGACGCTGGCGCTCTATGCGCTGGCACCGCGCGCCAAGAGTAGGGCTGAGCTGCATACTCAACTTCTTAAGAGGGGAGTTGAGGCCGAGATCTCTTCCGCTGTTCTCGACTCACTCGAACTCCAGGGGCTACTCAATGATCTTGAGTTCGCGCAATTGTGGAGCGAATCACGCCGTCGCCAGAAGAAGTTGAGTTCTAGCGTGATTACGCAGGAGTTGCGTAGCAAGGGCGTGGCACCTGACATTATCGAAGAGGTCATGCATGGCACCGATCTGGACGCTGAGTACCAGATGGCCTTTGAGATGGCGGAGCGTAAATATCGCTCCTGTGCTCACCTCGATCAGATGGTTATTTATCGTCGCGTGCACTCTCTATTGGCGCGTAAGGGCTTTAGCAACCAGATCACCGAGCGGATTATGCGGGAGCTTTTAGCCTCGTAAGATTGGCCAATGAGCACACGCACCTTCGTCGTAGAGACCTACGGCTGTCAGATGAATGTGCACGATACCGAGCGTATAGCTGGGCTTCTCTTGGACGCTGGGTACGAAGCGGCTCTCGAGGGTTCCACTCCAGACCTGGTCGTCTTTAATACCTGTGCCGTCCGCGAGAATGCAGACAATAAGCTCTACGGCAATCTCAGTTTCTTGGCTCCGCTCAAGAAATCCAATCCCAACTTCCAAATTGCAGTCGGCGGCTGTATGGCGCAGAAGGATCAAGAGTCGATCATCAAACGCGCCCCTTATGTCGATGTGGTCTTTGGAACTCATAACATCGGTTCGTTGCCCGCACTTTTGGAGCGAGCTCGCATTGAAGAGGCCTCGCAGGTCGAGATTAAAGAATCGTTAGAACACTTCCCGTCGACGTTGCCAGTGCGTCGCCACTCTGCCTTTAGCGCTTGGGTTTCAATTTCAGTTGGATGCAATAACACCTGCACCTTCTGCATCGTGCCATCACTGCGAGGTATCGAGAAGGACCGCCCTAAAGCTGCCATCCTGAACGAGGCACGAGCGCTCGTTGAGCAGGGAGTCGTTGAGATCACCTTGCTGGGCCAGAATGTAAATGCTTATGGGGTCGATCTCGGTGAGCGGGGTGCCTTTGCGAAATTGATCCGCGAAGTCGGCGCAATCGAAGGCCTCGAGCGGCTGCGCTTCATGTCCCCGCATCCACGCGATTTCACCGATGATGTCATTGCTGCGATGGCAGAGACCCCGGCTGCTATGCCGCACCTTCATATGCCCCTGCAATCTGGATCTGATCGCATCTTGCAAGCGATGCGCCGCAGTTATCGCTCTGATCGTTACTTGAAAATTATTTCAGATGTGCGCGCTGCCATGCCTGATGCAGGTATCACCACCGACATCATTGTGGGATTCCCTGGAGAGAGCGAAGAAGATTTCGCTGCAACCCTTGATGTAGTTCGCGCAGCGAAGTTCACTGCCGCGTACACCTTCCAATACTCCAAGCGTCCGGGCACCCCTGCCGCAAGGATGCCTGATCAAATAGGTGACGAGGTAATGGCCGAGCGGTATACCCGCCTACACAAATTGCAGCAAGAGAT
>CAIWWH010000088.1 GCA_903916385.1 uncultured Actinomycetes bacterium | reverse complement strand
TGCGATTGCGCAGCTTCACGATGGGGTATCCCACCAATTGTCCAAGGCCATGCCAAGTGATTTTGCCGCCGCGATCAACGTCGATAACGGGAGTTCCATCGAGGGGACGCTCATCAGGCTTGGTCATTCGACCTGCGGTGTAGACAGATGGATGCTGCAGGAGGATCAAGGTATTTGGGGTGGTGCCGGCGACGATTCCCTCCAGGGTTTCGCGCTGTAACTGCCAGGCGGTTTGATAGTCGAGAATTCCTGGCCGGAGCACAACGGTCTGGCCGACCATTGACTCAACGAGGGCACTCACAACTCCTAGCCTAATGTAGGTTTAACGCCATGACACTTCGGGTAGGAATCTCAGGTTATGGCCTCGCTGGACGCTACTTTCATGCTCCATTGCTTCAGGCTGCGGGCTTTGAGATCGCAGGGGTGCTCACTCGCAACCCGGAGCGCACCGCACATGCCATGGCTGATTTCCCCGACACCGAAGTCGTCAGCACCATTTCAGATCTCCTCGCCTTGGACTTGGATCTATTGGTCGTCGCAAGCGCAAATATGGTTCACGCCGAGGAGGCGATTGCCGGTCTGCGCGCGGGTGTTCCCGTTGTAGTTGATAAGCCGATGGGCAGAACGCTCGCCGAGACAGAAGAGATCATTGCTGTCTCAGATGAAACCGGCGTAATGGTCAGTACCTACTTCAATCGTCTATTTGATAGCGACGCGCTAACTGTAAAGAAGGCGATCGCCGAAGGCGCCATCGGAAATGTCTTCAGGTTGGATTCGCGCTTCGAAAGATTTCGCCCTGCTTCCAATCCACAGAGTTGGCGAGAAGCGAGTAGCGCGGCAGATGGTGGTGGCAACTTGCTTGACCTTGGTCCTCATCTCGTCTCTTTAGCACTAAATTGGTTTGGTCCCGCGGAGGTCACCTATGCCTCGGTACGTAGCATCCGCGGACTCGCTGATGATGACATCGTGATAAATCTGAAGCATGAGAGCGGAGTTGATTCGTATCTATCTGCAAGCGCAATCATCGGATCAGATGGACCGCGAATTCGCCTCTCGGGCAGTAACGGCTCACTCGTGATTCAAGATTTAGACTCCCAAGAACCGCGGTTGCGGAATGGCGAGAAACCAGTCGGGGGAGTCTGGACTCCACCAGCTATCACTCCAGCCTTCATTCACCGCGGCGACGAGATTATTGAATATCCTGCCGAGGCGGGTAACTACACCTTGTTCTATGCAGAGGTGCGCGAGGCGATCGAAGGCAATGGCGTTTGGCCGGTCACCCCGGATGACGCTTTAGCTGTTGCAAAGATCTTGGATGACGCCAGAGCGCTCTCTATTCGGTAAGAGCTTCTAACGCAGTTGTCAGGTGTGGGTAATCCCAGACGAAGCCGCTATCTTGCAGCGCCTTGGGAAGAACCTTTGCCGATCCAAGAATCTCGCTAGAAAATCCACCGATCACGGTCTTAAGAACAAAGCCTGGAACGGGGAAGAGCGCCGGGCGGTGCAGTGCGCGTGCCAGCGTTCCCGTGAAATCTTGATTGGTTACAGGGTTAGGTGAGGTGAGATTTACCGGACCTGAAATATCTGCAGTTAGACAATATGTAATCGCTTTGATCTCATCGTGCAGCGTGATCCATGACCACCACTGCTTTCCGGAACCTAACTTGCCTCCCAGACCCAAACGGAAAAGAGGCAATAAGCGACCAAGTGCTCCGCCCGTTGGATCTAAAACTAAACC
>CAIWWH010000087.1 GCA_903916385.1 uncultured Actinomycetes bacterium | reverse complement strand
CGACTACGTTGATAACACCGCTCTAAGTATTCAAACCGCCTAAGGAGACACCATGTCATCAGATGAACCGCGTTACGGATTAGTCAACAAGGAAATGGTTCGCGGTTGGCTAGAGATGGACCGTGCAACAGACGGACCGTTCTACGCGCTCAACCTCATGAAGTATCGCAAGAAGGCTGTCTACGCCGATGGTCGTGAAAGCGACATCTCTGGGTCACAGGCCGACGATGCATACAACCCAATGCGAATTCTTAAAGACCTGGGTGCTCGAATTGTTTTCTTCGGTGAAGTGATGGAACAGACCGCCGGTGCTCCAATTTATGACCGCATTGCAGTTGTTTTGTATCCAACGCGCATGGCGTTCCTCGAGATGCAGCGTCGTCCAGACTTTGTTGATTCTCACGAACACAAAGATGCCGGCATGGAATTCACCATTGTTGCTTCCACGTCACCTATTACTGAGCCACATGAGCAGACGACTGGAACACTTGCTCTCGTTGTTGAAGAAGCACACAGCGGTGCAGCGTTTGATCCTTCTTCAATTGATGGAGCGACGCTTATTGGTACATACAGTGTTGAAGGACAAATTGTTGGCGATGAGCGCCAATTGCAGTTCGCACACTGGATTCAGATAGAGAATACGGAAGCTTTCAAGGCCGCAACCGAAGGCAATGAACGACTTACTGCGCTCACAGTGTCTCGAATTATTGACGAAATGGTTTTAAGTCAGAAGGCTTAAGCATCTAGTTGAAGTTGGAGTTTTCCAAGAGTTTCGTAGCAACCAAGAACCTGCTCAATTGAGGAATTTGGTTGACGGCCCTCTCGAATGGCGCCAATAAACTCACGGTCCTGTAGCTCAATGCCGTCCATTGACACAGCCACATTTGACACGTCTATCTTCTCGTCCTTGCCATTAAAGAGATCGTCGTAACGAGCAATGTAGGTTCCCGTGTCGCCAATGTAGCGAAAGAACGTTCCAAGTGGGCCTTCGTTATTAAAGCTGAGTGAAAGAGTGCAGAGTTTGCCAGTTGCTGTTTGCAACTGAATTGACATGTCCATTGGAATCCCAAGATCACGATGAGTTGGTCCACTTAAGACGTTGGCCTTCACTACGGCTTCACCAGTTTGATATGAGAAGAGGTCAACGGTGTGTGCTGCATGGTGCCAAAGTAGATTGTCAGTCCAACTGCGAGGTTGTCCGAGTGCATTCATGTTGGTGCGTCTAAAGAAATAGGTCTGTACATCCATTTGCAAGATGTTTAGGTTTCCTGCAGTGATTTCGTTGTGAACCCACTGGTGCGATGGATTAAACCTACGTGTGTGGCCAACCATGCATACAAGGCCGGTTTCCTTGGCAACCTCGGCGACTTCTTGTGAGTCTTTCCAAGAGTCAGCGAGAGGAATTTCTACCTGAACGTGCTTTGCGGCCTTCATAGTTGCGATTGCTTGTTCGGCGTGCATTTGAGTAGGGGTGCAGAGAATTACTGCATCAACGTTGTCAGAGCTAAGAACATCATCTAGATCTGTTGTTGCGAGTCCAGCACCGTATTTGTCTGCAACTTCCTGGGCTTGCTCGAGACGTCGACTGACTATGGCAGTAATTTCTACGCCATCGATTTTCTTTAGACCCTCTAAGTGCTTAATACCGAAAGCTCCGGCACCGGCGAGTGCAATGCGCATTACTTCTCCCTAATCTTTTTAGTTTGTTGGCTCAACAATGAGGTGACCAACAGCAGTATTCGACGCTGGTACGTGGTAAAAACGGTGCAGTTCATTGACCTTTTCTCCCATAGCTCCGCGCATAATCAGCCACATAACTAGTTCAATTCCCTCTGAGCCGGCTTCGACCAGATATTCAAGGTGTGGAATTGTCGCGAGCGACTCAGGGTTGTTAACCATTTTGTCGAGAAATGCATTATCAAAGACTGGGTTAATGAGACCTGCACGCTCTCCTTGGAGCTGGTGACTCATGCCGCCTGTTCCCCAGACCTGAACATTGAGATCTTCATCAAAGCTCTCAACGGCTCGCCTGATTGCTTTTCCAAGATTGAAGCAACGATTGCCCGTTGGTGGTGGATACTGAACGACGTTGACAGCGATTGGCACAACTTTGACTGGCCAGGCTTCTGGTTGTCCAAACATCAGCGAAAGCGGAACAGTGAGACCGTGGTCTACTTTCATTTCATTGATAACTGTCATGTCGAATTCATCGAGAATAAGTGACTGAGCCATGTGAGCGGCCAGTTCAGGGTGTCCCATCACAACTGGCACTGGGCGAGGGCCAAAACCCTCATCACAGATTTCGAAATTTTCGCCACATCCAATTGCGAAGGTTGGAATCATCTCGAGAGAAAATGCAGAAGCATGGTCGTTATACACAAGAACAATAACGTCGGGTTTTTCGTTTTTGATCCATTGCTTGGACCATTCGTAGCCCTTAAACATTGGAGCCCAGTAGTCAGACTCAGTTTTGCCTAAGTCAATAGCGGCCCCAATTGCTGGAACGTGGCTCGTTGACACACCGCTCGTAATTCGTGCCATGACTAGCGACCTTCTTTAATTGATCGAACACCGTCAGGGGAGCGCCCGCCATTAAGCATCATCTGTGCGTATTCTTCGACACTCATTCCGGTCATTGTTGAAGCTGCTTCTTGGAAACTCTTGCCGTCAGTCGCAAATATTTTTGCAAGGAAGTAGATGTTGCCACCATTGGCGATCATTTCGTTGTAATCACGCTTCAGCACGGCTTGTTTCTGTGCTTCAGTTATTTTCCATTCATCGAGGTAGGCGCGCTCGTCCTTCTTAAACCGGTTACGATTTTCCTCTTTCATAAGGCTCATGCAGAACTGATTTAACTGGAAGCCTTCGCGAGATTTTGTGGCGGTAAAGACAGTTGTTCCGGGGATGTCGTCAAATGCTGAGTTATCAACCATTGCTAATCCTTCCAGTAGAGACGATTTGGGTTATCGACCAGAAGTTTACGACGAAGTTCTTCAGAAGTCGCCACACGCTCAATAAAGTCAACGAGTTTCCCATCATCAGGCATGTGCCCCTTCAGGTTTGGGTGCGGCCAGTCAGTACCAGAAAGGACTCGGTCGGGAAATAGATCTACAACTTTTTTAGCGAATGGCACCACATCGTCGTAGCCATCTGGGCCAGTACTGCTGAGTCGTTCTGGGCAGGTTACCTTCGACCAGAAGTTATCGTGCTCTTGCATGAGTCGAAGAAACAACGCGAACTCAGGTCCATTTACGTCCTTAGTGACGTCAGGTCGACCCATGTGGTCAACCACAACCGTGGTTTTCAGTGAAGTGAAGAAGTTCCATCGCTCAGCCAGGTCTGCGGCTTCGAAATACACAACAACGTGCCATCCGAGTGGTGCAATTTTTTCGACAATTTGGTGGTAATACGCATCAGGCTCTGGGTCAACGAGGCGCTTCACGTAGTTGAAGCGCACTCCTCTAACACCAGCTTCGTGCATGTCGCTGAGTTCTGAGTGGCTGACGTCATTCGAAACGGTTGCGATACCACGAGCTTTGCCATTTGAATGTCGAATCGCGTCAACCATGGCAGCGTTATCAGTTCCGTGACAAGTGGCCTGAACTATGACATTTTTTTCAAATCCGAGAAAGTCACGAAGCGCAAAGAGTTGATTTTTACTTGCGTCACATGGTGTGTATTTACGCTCTGGCGCAAAGGGAAACTGATCACCAGGACCGAACACGTGACAATGAGCGTCCACAGCTCCTGGAGGAAGGATAAATTTCGGTTTCGTAGGATTTGGATCCCAGTCAAGCCAGTCAGCATCCTTTACAAAATCTGGCATTACTTACCAGCTGCCTTTAACTTCGCATCGAGACGTGGGAACACCCGTCGAGCGTTACCTGAGTAAACAGCTTCACGCTGCGCTGTTGTGATGTTGGCTGCGTCAACGTAGCGTTTGGTGTCGTCAAAGTAATTGCCAGTTTCAGGATCAATACCACGCACTGCACCCACCATTTCAGAACCGAACAAAACATTCTTGGTGTCGATGACATCTAGGAGAAGATCAATACCTGGTTGGTGATAGACGCAGGTATCGAAGTACACGTTGTTCATAAGGTGTGTCGAGAGACTTGGCTTGTCGAGCATGTCAGCGAGTCCGCGGTAGCGACCCCAGTGATAAGGAACAGCTCCGCCACCGTGAGGAATTATGAATCGCAAGGTGGGGAAGTCTGCAAAGAGATTACCCTGCAGCAGTTGCATGAAAGCAGTGGTGTCTGCATTCATATAGTGCGCTCCAGTTGCGTGAAAGTTAACGTTGCAACTTCCAGAAACGTGAATCATTGCTGGAACGTCTAGTTCCACCATTTTTTCGTAAAATGGATACCAAGACGTATCAGTTAATGGAAGTCCGTTCCATAATCCGCCGCTGGGGTCTGGGTTGAGATTGCATCCAATAAATCCGAGTTCGTTTACGCAGCGTTCTAACTCAGCAATTGAGTTTTCAATCGGTACACCAGGTGACTGGGGTAGCTGACAAACACCTATAAATGTTTCAGGATAAAGATCAACAACGCGAGCAATCAGGTCGTTACAAGCGCGAGTCCACGCCAGACTCACAGACTCATTTCCAATGTGGTGCTCCATGGTTGATGCACGTGGAGAGAATATTGTCATGTCGGCTCCGCGCTCTTTAAGCAACTTCAGCTGATTTTGTTCAATGGTCTGCATAATCTCATCATCAGAGATAACTGGATACACAGGAAATGGCTCACCGGCTTTGAATGCGGCGACCTGCGCCTTTCGCCAAACGTTGTGTGGCTCCGGTGCAGTGGTGTAGTGACCGTGACAGTCAATAATCATTTGTTCTCCCAAATCGAAGTTGGAATAAATACGTGACCCTTCATGAGCATGCGTGCAGTTCGAAGCAGTGCTGCGCTGTTTATAGTCACCGCACCACCCTGAGTGCTGACGTCCATTGAGACACTGAAGTAGCCAGTGGGGTGCTCAACGTTGAGTTCCACTGCACTGGCGTCATGAGCGAAGCCTGCGACTTCGTGGGCCACTGAACCAGGAACGAGACAAGCTGTTGCAACTGATACAGCACCAAATACGCCAATCGCTTCGTGAATACGCTTAGGAATGAAAGTTCTCGTAGTGAGCACGCCACCATGTTGTGCTGGTGCAAGAAGACTCATCTTCGGGACTGTTTTCTTTGTAACGTCGCCAAGATTCATTAGTGGACCAGCGGCGAGGCGGATAGCTTCAACCTTCGCACAAAGCTCCTTGTTTGCTTCGATGACTTCAGGATCTTCGTATCCACTTACTCCGAGGTCCTGCGCTTTAATACAGACAACGGGCATGCCATTATCAATGCAGGTAACTCGGATACCTTCAACAATGTCAACTGCATTTCCGGTAGGCAGCAGCGCGCCACATGATGAGCCAGCAACGTCGAGGAACTCAATTGGAATTGGCGCGTGTGATCCTGGAACACCATCAATGTGTGCATCACCGTCGTAGCGAACATTGCCACCGGGTGTTTGAATAGTTGCAACCGCGAGGCTTTCGGTGTTGACCATATAGATTCGTACTTTTGTAAGGTCACCAGTGGGGGCAATGAGCCCTTCTTCAATCGCAAATGGACCAACTCCCGCGAGCAGATTTCCGCAGTTCTGATTGTCAGAGACTTCAGTGCGGTCCGGCCAGACTTGAAGGAACAGATAGTCAACGTCGGCATCTTCCCTTGATGACTTTGAAACAATTGCAACCTTTGAAGTAAGCGGATGCGCTCCACCCATTCCATCGATTTCGCGTTCATCTGGAGCGCCCATTGCAGCGAGCAACACTGCATCACGGGTCTTTACGTCGGCGGGGAGGTCACCCGCATGAAAGTAGAGCCCCTTAGATGTCCCGCCGCGAATAACGCAGCAGCGAATCGCAGTCTGTGAACTCACTCGTTCTCCGCGTCAATGTAGCGAAGTCCAGCCTTTTCCAAGTCACCACGCATTGAATACATGTCAAGCCCGAGCTCACCCGATGCGAGTCGTTGTCGCTTGGCGTGCTCGTTTTCTTCTCGAGCCTTTGAAGCGGCGAGAACTACTTCGACATTTTCGCGCGGGACCACTACAACTCCGTCATCGTCGGCAATAATCACGTCACCTGGGTTGATTGATGCACCCGCACAGACAATCGGAGTTTGCACATTTCCAGGGACTGCCTTAATAGTGCCTTGTGATGAAACACATTTCGACCAGACAGGAAATCCCATTTCTTCGAGGTCTGCGGTGTCTCTGACGCCTGCGTCAATAACCAGGCCACGAACGCCGTGCGCCTTAAAGCTCGTGGCGAGAAGATCACCGAAGTAACCGTCGGTGCAGGGACTTGTTGGGGTCACCACCAAGATGTCACCAGGCCTTGACTGTTCAACTGCAACGTGAATTGACCAGTTATCTCCAGGCTCAACTTCACAGGTGAGTGCATTTCCTGCAATTCGAGCACCCTTATAGATAGGTCGAATGTGTGGAGCAAGCAGACCAGTGCGCCCCTGCGCCTCATGAATGGTGGCAACTCCGTATTTGGCGAGTACGTCAACAAGTTCAATGTCCGTGCGCTTGGTATTACGAACAACTACAGCCATTTTTCCTCCGGGATATAAGTCATTACTGCAACTATTTGGCTACGCCGGAGCGACTTTGCATCAAGGCTGAAACCAATATGACAGTACACTAATTCCCAATTCACTTGACCAATTACAAAGCAGGCAAACCCATGAAAGAACTTCGCACGCAGGTCGCAATCATTGGTGCTGGCCCGGCGGGACTGCTACTTGGACACATTCTCCACGAGCAGGGGATTGACAACATTGTCCTGGAGCGACGTGACCGGCCCTACGTAGAAGCACGAGTTCGAGCTGGCGTAATTGAATATGGAATTGCGAAATTCTTAGAAGAAAATGGTGTCGGCGAACGAATGCTTCGACAAGGCCTGAAGCACGATGGAGTGGAGCTTCGATTTGATCGCACGTCGTACCGAATCGCACTCACCGAACTTAATGGTGGCAAGCCAATCACTGTTTATGGACAACAAGAAGTTGTGAAAGATCTCATTGCCCTTCGAGTTGGTTACGATGCACCACTCATGTTTGAAACAGAAGTTACAAATCTCGATGGACTTACTACTGACGCACCGTTTATTGAAGCGGATACCCCAGATGGAAAAGTGCGTATTACGTGTGACTACATTGCTGGATGTGATGGAACATTTGGTCCAGCCAGCAAAGCAATTCCAGCAAGCCTAAAAAAGCAGTTCGATCGCATCTACCCATTTTCTTGGCTCGGAATTATTGCCCAAGCGGCTCCATCAACTGAAGAACTCATCTACTGTCGTCACGAACGTGGCTTTGCGCTCTATTCAATGCGCTCACCAACTGTGAGCCGTCTCTACCTGGGTGTGCCTAACGATGAGAAGCTCGAGGACTGGACTGACGATCAGATTTGGGATGAACTAGACGTTCGTTTAGCAACTGAAGAAGTTCCACACATCACACGCGGCCCAATTCTCGAAAAAGGAATTACTACCATGCGCAGCATTGTTATTGAACCAATGCGTTACGGCCGACTATTCCTCGCTGGTGATGCGGCGCATATTGTCCCTCCAACAGGAGCCAAAGGCATGAACCTTGCAATTGGAGATGTTCGCGAACTCTCTCGTGCGCTAATTGCGAAGTTTAAGAAGAACGAGGATGCACTACTGGAGAGTTATTCAGATACGTGCTTAGAGCGTGTGTGGCGTGCTGAAGAATTTTCTACGTACATGACTCAGATGCTGCACCCGAACCCCACTGATGACTTTGAAAATGGCGTGCAGCTCGCGCGTCTTCGTCAGTCAGTGAAGTCCCCGGGTGCGACTGAAACTCTGGCTCGCAACTACGTTGATCTAAATAGTCTTTAGAACGGGTAGATCGCGAGGTCGCTCTGTGCGGTGACCCACTGTGTCTCGGTGTAAGCATCGAGGTTGGCCATTCCACCCATACGCGATCCATTGCCCGAACTGCCAGTTCCACCGAATGGAATAACAGCTTCGTCGCCAACAGTCTGGTCGTTGATGTGAATTGCACCAGTTGGGATGCGACTAGCAATTTCGAGTGCACGCAGTCCGTCACCAGAAAGAATTCCGAGTGAAAGTCCATACGGTGTGTCGCTCGCTAGTGCGACTGCTTCTTCAATTGAACTGTACGAAACAATTGGAGCAACTGGTCCGAAGACTTCGTCACAGTATGCAGGTGCATTACGTGGCACGTTGGTGAGCACGGTTGGACGGTAGAAGAGTTCTTCGAATGTTCCACCGGCTGCGAGCGTGGCCCCAGCCTTCACTGTTTCAGTCACCATTGAGTGAACACGGTCACGCTGCTTCGCGTCAATAAGTGGCCCAAGAGCTACTTGTCCGCTGGCAGGGTCTCCGACTGGAAGGTGGTCGGCATGTGCACTAAGTGCTTCTGCGTACGCGCCAGCAATCTTCTCGTGAACAATGTGGCGACCAGTCGTCATGCAAATCTGACCCTGGTGCATGAAGGAACCGAACGCACCAATTGATGCGGCCTTTTCAATGTCAACGTCATCCATGATGATGAGTGCGTTGTTTCCACCAAGCTCAAGGTGAACTCGCTTTAGGTGTTGGGCGGCGAGTGATCCAACTGCACGACCAGCTGTTGTTGATCCGGTGAATGCAATAACGCGAACACGTGGGTCGGTAACAAGCGCTTCACCTACGTCAGCTCCACCAGGAAGCACTGAGAAGACTCCAGCAGGAACACCAGCTTCTTCAAAGACTCGAGCAAGCGCAACACCACCACACACTGCGGTGCGTGGGTCTGGCTTCAATATAACGGCGTTACCAAGTGCGAGTGCTGGAGCCACTGAGCGGATTGACAGAATCAGTGGGAAGTTGAATGGTGAAATAACTCCAACTACGCCAGCAGGAACGCGACGTGAAAAACTGAGGCGGGGCTGTTCACTGCGAAGAATTTCACCAGTTGGATGTGACGCAATTGCTGCGGCTTCGAAGCATTCTTCAGAAGCAACATGAATTTCTAGTCCAGCCTTTGGTGGGATGCCACCGGATTCACGAATGATCCAGTCCGAAATTTCCTCAGCATTGTCGAGGAATAACTGTCCGGCCTTGCGCATGATTGCGGCGCGTGCAGTGAAGGGTAGCGCTGCCCATTCTTTTTGAGCTTCGACAGCGACTGCGGCGGCCTTTGCAACGTCAGCCACATTGGCACGTCCGGACTTGGCGAGTTCTTTTCCGGTTGCAGGTTCAAGTACTGGAGCGTCACCGCCACCACCCTTTACCCATCCGTTAAGTGAAATGTTTGATTGCCACTTGGCATTGTCTAGAAATGACATGAGATCTCCTTCGATTGACTTCTTTTCTTATCACAGAATGAATTGTTCGTGGCTATACTTTTCATAAAAGGTAATGGGGGGATTATGTTTCTCAGGGATCACTGGTATGTTGCTGCGCTCACGAGCGAATTAACAACCAAGCCAATCTCTCGCCAGCTGCTGGGCGAACATGTTGCTATGTATCGCAACGTGTCTGGCCAGGTTGTGGCGATTGCCGATCACTGCCCACACCGTGGGTACCCACTTTCGCTTGGAACCGTCGTTGGTGACAATCTGGTGTGCGGGTATCACGGCTTTACCTTTGACTGCACTGGAACGTGTGTTGCGGTCCCTGGGCAAGAGAGAATCCCGAGTCGCGCAGATGTACGCAGTTACCCACTCGTAGAGCAAGGCGCTTGGGTTTGGATCTGGATGGGCAAGTCTGCTCCCGACATGGACGCACTTCCTAAGCTCAAATGGTTTACTGAAACCAATAACTGGTCAGCAGTTGCTGGCGTTGCAAAAATTGACGCCCAATTCGAATATCTCGTTGATAATCTTCTTGATCTTTCGCACGAGACGTTCTTGCACAATGGATCAATTGGTACTCCAGAAGTTGCAACTACTCCCATTGAGGTTGAAACTGACGAAGAAAACAACGTTGTTCGTGTGTATCGCCACATGAACTCAGTTGATTGTCCACCGTTCTATTCGCGTACAACTGGCCTAGAGGGCAAAATTGATCGCTGGCAGGACATTGAGTACTTTGCACCTGGTTTTTACATGCTGCACGCCAGAATCGCCCCAGTAGGACAACCTCCACTCCCAGATGGCAGTGACGATCACGCCTTTCACATGAAGATTTTTTACGGACTCACTCCAGCCACCGAAACCCAGGTGTATGACTTCTGGGCACTTTCTCGTGACTTCTGCGTTGGTGATGGAGAAATTGATGAGTTCTTAATCAAAATGCAGACAAATGTGGTGCAAGAGGACGTGGATGCCCTAAATATCCTGCAAATTCGTGCCGCTGGAATCCCAGAAGTGACAGAAGTCAGCGTCAAAATCGACAAAGGTGGTCTCGCAGCTCGCAGAGTCCTTCAATCTATGGTCGAAGCTGCCAACTAGATAGTCCACAACTTCACAAGATAAAACACATCCAAGTGGTGACTTTGGTCATTTACTTGTGCTAGAAATCAGAAACATTCTTTTATAGGGGGAGAACCATGAATGAAGAAATGAATCCAGTCGAAGGACCTGGAGCTGAAGGACTTGGATGGGGCGGATTTGAATTCGGTCGCCGTCTTGCTCTTCAAGCATCAGGACTTATCGCCGCCACAACAGGAGTTGCTGCTCTAGTCAACGCGTCAAGTGCTGCTGCTGCAACTAACTCAAGTGTCATCAAGATTGGTTACGTGTCACCACAAACTGGTGCACTAGCTGACTTTGCTGGACCTGACAACTACGTACTTCAAAAAGTGAAGGCTTCACCTTCATTCCATAATGGAGTCACAATTGGTGGCAAGAAGTACACCTTTGAAATCATTGTAAAAGACACACAGTCACAGGCCAACGTTGCCGTGCAGGTAACCCAGGCGCTTATCGCAGCTGGCGTTGACATTGTGCTCGTAACATCTGCGCCTGAAACAACAATTCCTGTTTCTCTTACTTGTGAAGCAGCAAAGGTTCCATGCGTTTCAACAGTTGTTCCATGGGAAGCGTACTGGGGTGCCTTTACTGGTAACTCAATTGGAACTCACGGTGAAGCAGTAGGTCCAGGACCTAAGTACAACGCAACATTCTTCTTTGGTATTCCACAGTTCGTTGGTTGCTTTGTGCCAATGATTAAGAAGATCCAAGCAACTACAAATGCAAACAGCTGCTTTGCAGAAATGTTCCCAAATGATGCCGACGGAAATGCTTTCTCTGCAGCATGGGGTCCAACAGTTAATGCCATTTTCCCAAACACATTCACGTACTTCAAGGGACAAAACGGTTACACCGACCTTGGTGGCAACTGGACTGCTATGGCTCAAGCATTTAAGACTGGTGGGCCTAATGGCGCTCAGTGTGACCTGTTCATTAACTGCCCACTGCCTCCTGACTTCCAGGCATTCTGGACAGTTGCTGCACAGCAGGGTTGGAAGCCAAAGCTTGCAACAGTTGCGAAAGTGATGTTGTTCCCAGCTGATGCTTATGCATTAGGAGATCTTTCACTAAACGTTGCAACAGATGCTTGGTTCACTCCGTATGCTCCATACCACTCATCGCTTGACAATCAGTCTGCTGGTAATTTTGCGATTGGTTACCAGAACACCAAGGGCAACCCACAGTGGGTGCAGTCAATGGGTTCTAGCTACGCACTCTTTGAAGTTGCACTAGCTGCAATCAAAAAGGTTACAAACCCGCACAACCGTGATGCACTGGGAGCAGCTATCCAGGCTGTAAACCTTCCAATGTCGATGGTTGGACCAATCAACATGAACTCAAAGGTTGCGAACCCGCTTCTTGCGAGCCCAGCTCCTGGAATTGCAATTATTCCACCAGTTGGTATTCAGTGGAAGAAGGGTTCAAAAAACCTCATCGGTGGACGTACTTACAAGTACTCACCAGTTGTTGTTGACAACACGCTAAACCCGATGGTTCCTAAAAACGGAACACTTGAACCGACGAATAAGTAAGAAAAATTAGTGTCTCTGCTTCAACTGGAAGGTGTATCTAAAAAGTTTGGCCAAGTAGTAGTTGGCGAACAGATCACCTTCCAGTTAGAAGAGGCGCGAGCAATAGGCATTGTTGGTCCAAATGGAGCTGGAAAGACATCGCTCTTTGGCATCATTTCAGGAGACATTCGACCTGACGCTGGAACCATTCATTTCGAAGGCAATGATCTTCTTAAGCTAAATTCTGCTCAACGCGCTAGAGCGGGTATTGGTAGAACATATCAAGTTCCACGCCCTTTTGAGCACATGACCGTGTTTGAGAACGCTTTGGTTGCAGCACAGCAGGGTGCACGTCTTCGTAGTCAGCACTCATATGACTTGGCTTATGACTCACTCGAGAGGACTGGCCTTAGCGAGTTTGCTAATCAGCCCGCGGGTTCGTTAACTCTTCTTCATCGTAAACGTCTCGAACTTTCTCGAGCTCTCGCCACATCACCACGTGTTTTGCTACTGGATGAAATCGCGGGTGGACTCACCGACCTAGAGGTTAATGAATTAACCGCAATAATTCGCCAGCTTCAGTCCGACGGCATCGCCATTGTCTGGATTGAGCACGTTGTACGCGCATTGTTAAATACTGTCGACAGGCTTATTTGTCTGGCTGCAGGTAAAATCGTTGCTGATGGCGACCCACAAGAAGTACTTTCATCGACTGCTGTTCGAGAACTGTACTTGGGCGGAAAAGTTGTAGGCGAAAGCGTTCAATGAGTAATGATTTTCTTGCGGTAAATAACCTCACGGTTCACCATGGCCAACTCTGTGCGGTTGATGACGTTTCTTTTAGTGTGCAGCGCGGTGAAGTATTCGCAATGATCGGCGCAAATGGTGCTGGAAAGTCAACGCTGATGCGCACGATTGCTGGACTGCAAAAATTGACGAGTGGATCAATTTCTTTTAAGGGACAAGAAATTTCTTTGATGCCTCCACACAAGCGCGTGAAATTCGGAGTCTCATTAGTCCCCGAAGGTCGCCGTCTATTTTCTTCTATGACCCTGGAAGAAAACCTCCAGGTTGGAGAATTTAAGTCAAATAAGGGGCCGTTCAACATACATCGAATTTATGAGTTGTTCCCTTGGATGCCAGATCGCAGACGTCAGCTTGCCTGGCAATTTTCTGGTGGAGAACAGCAATCGATAGCACTCGGTAGGGCATTGTTAACAAATCCAGAATTGTTGCTCATTGATGAACTTTCTTTGGGGCTTGCTCCAATTGTTATCGAAAAGATTTACGCACTGATTCCTGAAATTGTAAAAGAAGGTCTCAGCGTCATGATTGTGGAACAAGACGTCGCTCAGGGAGTAGGCGTTGCAAGTCGTGTGCACTGTCTCTTGGAGGGCCGTACATCGCTTTCTGGTGTTCCAGCCGACCTCACCTCCGAGGCTATTGAGCGCGCATATTTTGGTGCCGACCTCAACTCAACGAAGGACCACTAATGATTTGGTTCAACCTCATTATTCAAGGGATTCTCGTTGGTGGATTTTATGCATTGTTTGCGTGTGGACTGTCTTTGATGTTTGGTGTGATGCGTGTCATCAACCTGGCTCACGGT
>CAIWWH010000086.1 GCA_903916385.1 uncultured Actinomycetes bacterium | reverse complement strand
TGCCAGACCTCTTGCATCTGTGCCGAAGCGTTCTCGATCTTTAACTCGCCGCGCCGTATCTGGGAAACCTGCGAGTCGGGCTTGTAGGTCGAAAATTCGCGATCGATCACCTTCACATACTCAGTTACCTCGGCCAGCCCCGCGCTCAGCTCATCGAGGCCAACCTTGGTAGATGCGACATCGATAAAGAGGATGGTGCCCCAGACATCAATCTCTGCAGTAGTTCTGATTCTTTCAGCCATTCAAATACCCCTGCTCCTTTTAAGTCCTTTGTAGAAATTTTCGTGAGGGCCGACCAAACGAAGAGTTAGTTGGTCAACCGATTCAACAGTGTATGCGAGCAACCAATGTTGAGATCCATTCTTAAATTTGTATACGTAAACGCCTGCCAAATCTCCCCGCTTGGCCTCACCAATTGATGGATCCTGCGCCACCTCTCTGACAGCCAGATCAAGTGCCTTCTTTTCGTGCTTGTGAAGTTTTTTTGCATGCCTCTCAAATGTTGGGGAGGTTAAGACTTTCACTCATCAAATTTATACTCGCCACTCGGTGCTTCCGCTTTGGATTTCAACAGCTCCCGGACGAGCGCAAAGGAAAGCTCGGGATTCTGTTCGGCTGCGCGTGCGATCTGGTAGTAATACTCAATCTGTTTTGGCACGGAACGATGTTCCGCCGCAGCCACTTTCTTAGCGTCTTCGACCAATTGATCGGATAGCTTCACAGGAGTCGCCATTTTTCCTCTTTTCTTCCTTAGAAGAGAGTAGCAGAAGATGCAACCTAAAGGAACTTAAAGATACCTTTTGGTTATTTCTCCTAGAGACCAGCTTTAGCCAGTGCCGAAACGAGCGAGGTATACCAACCCTGCGAGGTGTAGGAAGCTCCACCGACGCCTTGAATATTTGATGATTGCGCTGCCAGGGTCTCTTGGATCAAGAGCGGAATCGCCTGTGAGTTGATCTGCTGATCGCGAAAAGATCCCGTGGGGTAGGTCAGCGCTTTGGCGTTGGTAATTTTGCCGTTAACGATCGTCACTTGCACTTGGACCGGGCCATAGATCGTATTTGCAGATGCGCCGCTAAATGTTCCGCTCACGGCCCCGGTCTGCGGTGTAGAGACAGGGGTCGGCGTGGACTTTGGCGTTGATTTCGGAGTCGCAGCGGGGCTCGATTTTTTTGTTGTCGCCGGCGTTGCAGCGGGAGTCGCTGCAGGCGTGCTGGCGGTTCCGCCACCCAGCGCGGTGCCTCCAAGTGAAAGTCCACTCGTAGAGCCAAATTGCGGTGGTGTAATGGAGAGAACGGCACCCAGCCCTGTAACGGTGCCTCCGGCTATCAAAAAGAAGCGTTTAGTCTTCATTCTTATCTCCCTTATTCAACCGAGTGAAATTCAAATTCTTCATTGTGAAAACGATCGCGTGGGATCCCCACATCGAGCGCCGCTTTGCGCACTGTTTCTACTAAACCAGTTGGCCCGCAGATATAAACATCAGAGTCGCTAAAGGCTGGCACAAGTTTGCGGATATAGCGCGCATCCATTGGATGCTCCTTGCGGTTACCTACTAAATAGTGCACTCGCGCCCCGCGCCATTCGGCGATCGCATCGAGCTCTTTACGAAATACCAACTCTTTTTCGCTGCCTACGCGATAGAGCACGTCTATCTCTTTGGTCGCATCAAATTCTTCAAGCAAAGCCCGCAATGGAGTAATCCCTACTCCACCACCTACAAGCACGATATGTCCACGCGATGCGCGTGATGCAACGAAGGTGCCGTAGGGACCCTCGAAGAAGACGCGAGTGCCGGGCTTGAGATTTAGGACCGCACCCGATGCATCACCTAGATTCTTTACTGTAACTCGCAAGAAGTGCTCACTTGGTGCGGCCGATAACGAATAGGGGTGAGAGATCCACCATTGTCCAGTGGCAATAAAACGCCAACTGAAGAATTGTCCGCCTTGAGCGCCCAGGCGATCTAGATGGCGCCCCCGCATCACAATCGAAACCACGCCGGGCCCCTCAACCACGACCTGATCCACTCGCAAATTGTGACGCAGCGAGCGCACTAGAGGTATTACAAACCGCCACAGCAGAATTACCGCCGCTGTGGCGATATACAAACCCTCCCAGAAGAGTTTGTTCAATGGATGACCGGAAAACATCGCACCGGTTAACACTTGATGCATAAATCCCAAAGCGACTGCAAGGTAGGTATATAGGTGGATCGTCCACCATGTCTCGTAACTCATCTTGGCGCGCGCCTTCTTGTATGAAGTCACGCCGGCAACCATCATCAAGACAAAGGC
>CAIWWH010000085.1 GCA_903916385.1 uncultured Actinomycetes bacterium | reverse complement strand
GCAATTGCGATCCATGGGGGTCTTCCGTAGTCAATCGCCAAGACAATCACTCCAAGGGAAGCGATAGCCACCGAGATCCATTGCAAGCGGCGCATCCTCTCTTTTAAGAGGAAAACCCCGAAGGCGATGATGATGAGCGGGTTAATGTAGTAACCGAGTGCACACTCCACTACATGGCCGTGATTGACTCCCCAGATATAGACCAACCAGTTGATGGAGATCAAGATGGTTGAGACGAGCAGGCGCAGGGCAATGCGTTTATTCCTTAACAGGGCGAATGTAGTGCGCAGCTTTCCCGTATAGAGCAAGAGGGCGACACAGAATACAAAAGTCCATACGGCGCGGTGTGCGACGATTTCGATGGAGTTTGCAGGCTCAAGGAGCGGCCAATAGAGAGGAAATAACCCCCACGTTAAATAAGCACCAATTCCAAGCGTAAGACCGACTTTATAGTTCTTCATATCTCGCAATCATCGGTAATTCTGGAATTGTACCGAGAACTCCCACGGGTGGTCTTTCACAATCTGAATGGCGATCTGAAGATCATCGCGGCTCTTGCTGCTGACGCGGAGTTCTTCCCCTTGGATCTGAGTTTTTAGTGATTTGGGACCTTCATCGCGCAAGAGTTTTGCAATCTTTTTTGCATCCTCTGTCTTGATGCCCTCCTTAAAGGTTGTCGAGATCTTGTAGATCTTGCCGCTGAGTTGTGGCTCTGATGCATCTAGATGCTTGAGTGAAACTCCGCGCTTGATCAATTTATCTTTGAAAACTTCAAGCGCCGCCTTGGCGCGATCTTCAGTGTCCGCCTCAATGTTGTACTTCTCGCCGGATTTAACGATTGAGGTGCCGGTATTCTTAAAATCAAAACGTGTTGAGATTTCGCGATCCGTAGAGTTGTAAGCATTATCGACCTCCATGTGGTCGACCTCTGAAACAATATCGAAACTGGAATCAGCCATTGTGCGCCTCCTGCTTTTTAATACTGGTGCGAGATAAAAGAATGTGTCCGACAAAGCCTATAACTAGGGCGACTATTACCCCGACGTTGGCCCCAGCCCACGCTCCACTCTTGCCACCGATCAAGCCCATAAAGTAGCCCTGCCATGAGAGCCACGACGCTAGAGGGTTGGTGACCAAGCCCCAGCCGACTACAGTTCCAAAGAGAACTAGTCCGATGGAGCGCACGTTATAAATGCCATATCGCCCAGTTGTTGAGAAGAGTTCAGATTCGGCGTAATCAACCTTACGCAACAATATATCGGCCACAAATATTGTCGACCAGACCGCGATCGGCACACCCAAGGTGATGAGAAAACCTTGGAAAGGTGTAGTGAAGTTTGGCGCGATCCAGACGAAATATATTGTTCCAACCAACATAATCGTGGCGTCGATAGAAGCCGCGACGTGGCGCTTCACTGGCACTCCAATGGAGACGAGGGTGATACCGGAGGAGTAGAGATCAAGAATTGCTCCACCAACTAGCCCCAAGATCGCTACAACTGCGAAGGGAATCAAATACCAAGTGGGCAGAATTGTTGTGAGCGCTCCGATGGGATCAGAAGCGACGGCAACTCCCAAATCCTTGGATGAACCAGCAAGCAGCGCTCCATAAATCACAAGGACGATAGGGACGAGAGAGGAGCCGAAGACGGTCCAGAAAATTACGCTGCCACTTGAAGTCTTGCGCGGTAAGTACCTTGAATAGTCCGCCGCTGAGTTAACCCATCCCAGACCAATTCCTGTGATACCGAAGATCATCGCCCCAATGAATCCAGAACGGCTGCCCGAGTGGATTGATTGCACCGCATGCCAGTTGATCTTATGAATGGTCAGTGCAATGTATCCAACAGTAAGTACGATCGTGGCGAGGGTGAGCCAGCGCTGTAACCGCATGATGGTCGCAAAACCTAAGACGCCGCCAAATATGGTCAGTCCTGCAGCCACGATGAATCCGAGAATTCCGGCGACGTTGTGATTTACATGGCCGACACGGGCGAAGATCGTTTGAGCAGCCAGCGTTGCTAGCGAGACAAGTACGGTCTCCCAGCCGACAAAGACGAGGTAGGAGAGCAGACCAGGTAAGACGTTGCCCTTCACTCCGAATGCCGCCCGCGAGAGAGTCATGGTTGGCGCGTTGGAGCGCTTTCCTGCAATCGAACTCACCCCGACAAGGATGAAGGAACCAACTGTGCCGATGATGGCCGCCCAGGTTGCCTGCCAGAATGAAATTCCAAATCCCAGGAAGATGGAGCCGTACGAGAGAGCTAGGAGAGAGACATTTCCAGCCGCCCATGGCCAGAAAAGGGAACTCGCTTTACCGTGGCGCTCGCTCTCGGCGATGAACTCGGTGCCATGAGGCTCAATAAGACTAAGAATATTCACAGGAGCACTCTAACGGGAGCGCTCGCACCGCCTTGCGATGATGATGTGATACTTATGCGCCTGAATCGCGCGCATCTATTTTGAGGGGATCGTCATGCTGGAAGAGGAAGACCGCAAGGAGATTATTGCTTTACAAGAGGCCACCCATACTTCGGTTATTGCCTTTGTACTCAGCCTATTTGTTCCATTTGTAGGTTTGATCCTCGGAATCCGAGCAAAGAGTGAGATTGATAAGTCAGAGCACACCAAGTCAGGATCGGCATTTGCTACCGCCGCCATCTGGATCGGCGCTATCGGAACGCTAGCTTGGGTGGCACTCGGAACACTCATTCTGGTTGTTGGAGTTAGTGGTCATGGGCACGATCGCGGATTTGGTCGCGGCTTTGGCGATCGCGGTTACGGCCACTATCAAGTTCAACCTGATAACGCTAACGGTGGGAATTTAGCCGGAACTCTTAGCCAACTTCTAAGCGGTGCAAACGGTGGATCTTCCAATGGCGGAGGATCTAATCTAAATTCAACTCAGCTTGCTCAAGAGTTGCAACAGTTTCTCTCTGGCCTAGGTGCAGGTGCCACAAGCGCAGTTCCGACTCCTCCTGCTCCTTCCAAGAATGGTTAATTGCTGCTATTAAGCCGCCTGATATCTAAGTAGTGAGCGAGAATCCCGCTGCCGATAAGTGCGGTGGCGGGAAAGAGCAAGGCCGTGGGTAGACCAAAGAGCCCAGCGAGGCTAGAAATTGTAAATCTGCCAACCAGGAATCCGGTTGAAGCGATAATTGCAAGACGGGTGAGCGCTCGCGCTGTGGGGATTCCAGGGATACTTCCCGCCACGGAGACATATGACGGAGGCATAGGGGCTACTCCAAATCCCAAGATGGCGTAAGCGATACACATTATTACTAGCGCGGTGTAGCGGTGGTTCGCTCGTTCTATATTCGCGATAATCAGCCCAACCAGATAACCCGATCCGCCGAGCAGGCCACCAACCCGGATCACTCTAGGAATTCCATAAAGATCAATCCATCGTCCGACAGAGAAGCGGCCAAGGATCTGCGCCAAAACAAAGCAGGTGTACCCCAAAGTATTGATTCCAATAGGTATGTGCAGATCCTCTTTGAGATAGATCGACGACCAATCGCCTACAGATACCTCGGCGATCGTCGCGAGGAATGAGCCGATTGCAACCATCCAGATGAAGTTCTTGATCTCGATCGGAATCGCCAGGTTGTGCGGTACATCTGAATTTGTTGCGACATCGTGACGGTCGACAGAAATTGGAAGAAGCGCTCGCGAAACTACCAGGCAGCCGAAGAGGGCGATCAAAGAGTTACCTAGTAGGTGCCATTCGACGGGAACATACTTAGCGATCGCACCAGCGGCAAAGGAGGCTGTGCAGGCACCGACTGACCAGGAGCCGTGGAAGGAGGGCATTAGGGATCTGCCGACACTTTCCTGCACCATCGAGCCTTGGGAGTTGCAGGCGATATTCATCAACGAGTAACTCGCACCAGCCGCAAATGCGACAAGTGGAATCTCCCAAATTCGGTTAACAAACCCATATGCAATTTGCGAACCGGCAACTCCGCACATAATCAGTTGAGCGGTACGGCGGGTTCCAATTTTGCGACTCAATTGTGTGCCGAAGAAGTTGCCGAAAATTGACCCGAGATTTCCCACCATGATGCAGTAGCCAAAGATGGCATCGGAGCTATGCGTATGTCCTTTGATTTCTGCGAAGCGCGCAGAGGTCGCCGCTACCGCGACTCCCATAAAGAAGAAGGTGGCTCGCAGACTCCACTTAGCGCGGTCGACGCGCTCTGCTGTCGGTGCCGTCACATACCTAACTTAGTCCAATCACCGCTCTTCCAATGGTTATACGCTAATTTTCTCGCATGGCCGAAATGATTTATTACTGCGGAACCATGGATAGCGGTAAATCCACCCTTGCACTACAGACCGCACATAACCGCAAGAGCCGCGGCCTTGAGGGATTGATCCTGACCAATCGCGATCGTGGGGGGACCGGCGTGATTACAAGTCGATTAGGTTTACAGGCTTCTGCACACGAGGTCAGCCCCGACTTCAATATCTTCGATTACATAGTGAGTGAGAAGAAGAACGGCAGAAAGATCGAGTACGTAATCTGTGACGAGACGCAATTTTTTGAGAGAGAACATATTGAGCAGTTGGCACGAGTAGTGGATGAACTTGGAATTGATGTATTTGCATTTGGAATTTTGACGGATTTTCGAACAAAGTTATTTCCAGGCTCTGAACGTTTGATCGAATTGGCGGACCGTGTACTGCCGCTACAAGTTGAAGCGCTCTGCTGGTGTGGTTCACGCGCTACCCATAATGCTCGCGTTGCAAATGGTGAGATGGTCACGGAAGGTGATCAGATTCTGCCTGGAGATGTTGGCACTCCCCAAACCATTGGATATGAAGTGCTCTGTCGCAAGCATCATATGCAGAAGGTGAATTCAGCCCGCTCACGATAACTTGTCAATTTCCTGAGAACTCTTCGATTTCGTGGACGACCCTTCTGCGTAGAACTTAAACTGCAGCATGACCACTGAGGAGACCGGTGTTGGCGAGCAAGTGCCTGCTGAGAGCCGCTTCCGTGGTGATATTCAAGGGCTGCGTGGCATCGCAGTTCTGCTGGTCTTGCTCTTTCACGCCTCAGTCCCCGGCTTTAAGGGCGGTTTTGTCGGCGTAGATATCTTCTTTGTGCTGAGCGGATACCTGATTACTGGCAATCTATTGCGTGAGGTCAAAAGTACTGGCCAGATTAGGTTTAGAGAGTTCTACGCACGCCGGATTAGGCGTTTGCTGCCTGCTTCAGTTCTCGTCCTGTTTGTAACTTTGGTCGCTGTAGCTATCTGGTTCCCGCCCCTTTTATTACCGGGAGCTGCGGTCGATATCTCTAGCGCTGGCCTCTATGTATCGAACATGGATTTCGCCATCCGAGCCACCGATTACTTCTCGAACTCAACAATCCCTTCTCCCGTTCTGCACTTTTGGTCGTTAGGCGTTGAGGAGCAGTTCTATCTCTTCTGGCCACTGCTTGTCGCCTTCGCAACATGGAAGAAGAGGAATAAGTCTTTTCGCGTATTTCTCCTCTCTATCTTTGTATTCGCTGCCTCACTGACCTTTGCAAATCTCCTCCTTAAAACGGATCAACCCTGGGCCTTTTTCTCGCTGCCATCTCGGGCGTGGGAGTTGATCCTCGGGGCGCTCTTAGCAAGTTTGGCGCAGGGAGTTGCGAAGTTGCCGCGCGTTATTGCCTTGGTGGGTGGAACAGTTGGGCTCGGGATGGTCATCTTCTCGGGGTTGACCCAATCAGATCCTCTTAAATTTCCGGGATCAACAGCGCTTACGCCGACTCTCGGTGCATTCTTAATTATCGCGGCGGGTTCAGTGAAAGAGATAACGCTTCCCTCGCGAATCCTCTCTTTCAAACTACTGCAGAGAATTGGAAAGATCAGTTACTCGCTCTATCTATGGCATTGGCCGGTTCTCGTTATCCCACAAGTAATCGCCGGAAACCATCTCACGCTCATAAAGCGGTTGCTACTGGCACTTCTCTCTATTGTGTTAGCTGTACTCACAGAGAGGTTTGTAGAGCGTCCATTTCGTCGTGGATTTGTTATCTCTTTAAAGCCCTTGCGGAATATCGCTATCGCTGGAGCTTTTGCCTCGTTACTCGCGATGACCGCCTTCGGAGCTGACTATGCGGCCACGGGTTCGCTTCGAGGTAAACATGGTTCTGCCAGCGCCGCCGACTTACGCACTTATATAGATTCGCTCAGCATCAAGACCACGCCCCTAAACACTGTCCCTGCTCGGCCACAAACCGTAGATTTTCCTATTCCAGCAAATTTAGAGCCCGATCTCTTAAATGCGGGGAAAGATCGACCCATTCCGTATGGGGATCGCTGTCATACACAACTCAATTTAAAGCCATCGACGAAGCCATGTATCTATGGAGACACAACCTCGGCAACAACGGTCGTACTTTTTGGCGACAGTCATGCACTCGCATGGTTTCCCGCCTTCAATCAAGTTGCAAAAGAGAAGCATTGGAAACTTCTCTCGCTCACGATGTCCGCCTGCTCGCCCGCCGACATTCCCGCGTACAACCCGAGCACAGCATCGCTCATGCAAAATTGTCCGATCTGGCGCAACGCCTCAATCCAACGCATAATCGCTGCCCACCCTTATCTGGTCTTGGTCGCATCGACGAGCGGTTTTCAAACAGAGGTCAAAGGAGTCGTCACTACGGGAGATGCACGAAAGGCGCCATTTGCCGCGGGGATGAAGAGAACCATTGCCCGCTTGCAAACAAGTGGAGCCAAGGTTGTTTTGATGTCTGATACGCCGGCGCTGGCGCAAGACCCACTGGTCTGTCTATCGGCCCATCCCAAGAGCACCTTGGCCTGTGCCACGCCCGTCTCTCAGGCGATCTCCGATGATTGGATTGCATTAGAGACTCAGATCGCAGCAGCAAATTCAATATTCCTGATCAAGCCTCAACTCTGGGTCTGCCCGACCGATCCTTGCCCGGTAGTCATTGGCAATATTTTGACCTACTTCGACCCGGGGCATATGACCCCAACATT
>CAIWWH010000084.1 GCA_903916385.1 uncultured Actinomycetes bacterium | reverse complement strand
CCCGTGGAATCTAAGACGCGGTTAAATCCAAGATGCGCTGCGATCTCTCGTTCTAACTCTTCGTGGGCGGAGGCGCTGCCGAGGAGATCGACTGAATCTTGGGCGGTACCGACTGGACCTTTGATTCCGCGGATGGGATAGCGCTCGATCAAGTTTTCTAAACGTTCGTAAGCGAAGAGAAGTTCTTCCGCTGCGGAGGCAAAACGCTTACCCAGTGTGGTTACCTGAGCGGCGACATTGTGCGAGCGTCCGGTGATGGGTTGATCAATATATTCGGCGGCTCGTTCAGCGAGCATCGCAAGGACTGCAATGACTCGCTCTTGAACCAACAAAAGTCCATCTCGGACCTGCATCGCTTCCACATTTTCGGTGAGATCGCGTGAGGTCATCCCAGCATGAATCGCCTCATGACCTGCCAGAGCGTTGAACTCTTCGATGCGCGCTTTAACATCATGGCGCGTTAATTTTTCACGAGCATCAATCGAGGCCAGATCCACATGAGCTAGGAGTTTTTCGTAATCAGCAATTACCTCGCCAGGAATGTGGTGGCCGAGTTTAGATTGTGCGCGCATGACCGCAATCCAGAGATTGCGCTCCTGAATGATTTTGGACTCAGGGGACCAGATGGAGCGCATTGTTGCCGATGCATATCGATCAGCTAAAACGCTCATGGCTTAATTCTCTCGTACTTTGTCTGCTCTCGATGCCGCCAGCGCTATATCGCTTCGGTAGTGACTCCCACGAAGTGAGAGTGCTGATATGGCGTCGTAGGCCTGGAGTCTGGCATCCCTCAGAGTCTTACCAATGCCGGTTACAGCAAGAACTCGACCGCCCGATGAGCACAAAATGCCTTCCTGCAGCGCGGTCCCCGCTTGATAAATAAATGCGCTCTCGACAGAGGCGATGCCCGTTACAGGATCTCCAATAACGGGAGTTGCTGGATATCCCTCGGCCGCGAGAACGACCGTCACTGCTGCTTCTTCGAGCCATTCCAGTGGCGCAGCCTCATGGAGTCGTCCGGTTGCGGCCTGGTAGAGCAGGGCGGCGAGCGGAGTTTTAAGGCGCGGGAGCAGCACTTGGGTCTCGGGATCGCCAAAACGAGCATTAAATTCGATGACCTTAAGGCCCTTGGAGGTCAAAGCTAACCCGGCGTATAACAGGCCAATGAAAGGGGTATCTCGAGCCTGCATCTCGGCGATCGTTGGTTTGAGTACCTCGCGTAGGGTGCGCTCTTCAATGTCATCTGGTGCCCACGGAAGTGGTGAGTAGGCGCCCATCCCGCCAGTGTTTGGCCCTAAATCGCCATCGAGCGCTCTCTTAAAATCTTGTGCCGGTTGCAAGGCCAGAATTGTCTTCCCATCAGAAATTCCGAAGAGAGAAATCTCGGGTCCATCTAGAAACTCTTCGATCACGACGCGCGGAGATAAGTAGGCATGGTCGAGAGCTACCTGTCGATCGCCAGTAACAACAACTCCCTTACCTGCTGCCAAACCATCGTGTTTAACAACATAGGGTGCTCCGAAGGCGTCGAGCGCTGCCTCCATCTCAGATTTTGTTGTGCAGGTGAAGCTGCGGGCAGTAGGAACTCCAGCATCTCGCATCACCTG
>CAIWWH010000083.1 GCA_903916385.1 uncultured Actinomycetes bacterium | reverse complement strand
TAAAGTGGCTACCAAGTAGCCAGAAGGTGGCGGTGGAACAGAGTGCGGGAGGCGGGACTTGAACCCGCACGTCCGAAGACACAGGTTCCTAAGACCTGCGTGTCTGCCATTTCACCACTCCCGCTGGAGGGTAGATAAGCGATAAGGGTACGGGTAGGTTAGGCCTAGAACCAAATGAAGTGAGAATCAGAAAGCCCCAAATTTGCCGCAACTCAGAACCGATAAAAAGGAGCAGTAACAGATGTCTTTGACCCCCACCCCCGCCGATAAGTTCACCTTTGGACTCTGGACCGTCGGCTGGCAGGCTCGCGATCCTTTCGGTGATGCCACCCGCGCACCGCTTGACCCTGTTCGCTCGGTTAATGAGCTAGCAGCCCGTGGCGCATATGGCGTCACCTTCCACGATGATGATTTGATCCCATTTGGAAGTGATGAGGCGGCCCGCAATGGACATATTCACCGCTTCAAGAAGGCGCTAGATGAGACCGGCATGAAGGTCCCGATGGCGACCACAAACCTCTTTAGCCACCCTGTCTTTAAAGATGGCGCACTTACCTCCAATGATCGCGATATCCGTCGCTTCGCTCTCAGCAAGGCGATGCGCAACATTGATCTCGCAGCCGAACTGGGAGCGCAGATCTACGTATGCTGGGGCGGCCGCGAAGGTGCTGAATCTGATGGCGCCAAGGATGCCTACGTAGCACTTGAGCGCTACCGCGAAGGCTTCAATATTCTCGGCGCTTATGTCAAGGATAAGGGCTACGACATCAAGTTTGCTATCGAGCCAAAGCCAAATGAGCCACGCGGCGATATCTTCTTGCCAACTATCGGACACGCGCTCGCTTTCATTAGCACGCTCGATAATCCCGAGATGGTCGGTGTAAACCCAGAGGTCGGTCACGAGCAGATGGCGGGCTTGAACTTCGTACATGGAATCGCACAGGCCTTGTGGCAGGGCAAGCTCTTCCACATCGATCTCAATGGTCAGCATGGTCCTAAGTACGATCAGGATTTGGTCTTCGGACATGGTGATCTCAAGTCAGCCTTCTTCTTGGTCGACCTTCTCGAGCGTTACAACTATGACGGCCCTAAGCACTTTGACTACAAGCCAGCGCGTACCGAGGATGATGCAGGCGTTTGGGAGTCAGCGAGCGCCAATATGCGCACCTACCTCGCACTGAAGGAGCGCGCACTCGCCTTCCGGGCCGACCCACGGGTGATTGACGCCATGAAGGAGTCACGCATCGATCAGCTTGAAGTTCCGACCCTTGCCGCGGGTGAGAGCTGGAGCGATCTTGCGGATTCTTCCTTTGATGTAGAGCTCGCCGGATCTCGTGGATATGGTTACGAGAAGATTGATCAACTCGCAATCGAACATTTGATGGGCGTTAAGTAATTCAGCAATTTAACGCAACAAAAAAGGCGCTCCGCGATGGAGCGCCTTTTTTGTTGCGTTAAGGGAATCAGGAGACGTTAGCACCCTTGCGCGAGAGCGCATCTACTGAGGCAGAGACCAAGAGCACTCCGCCGGTAACGAGATACTGAGTTCCTGGGCTGAATCCCAAAAGACCCATACCGTTATTGATGACAGCTACAACGAGTCCGCCAAGGATGGCATCTCGCAACTTGCCTTTACCTCCAAAGAGCGAGGTTCCACCGATAACTGCTGCGCCCACTGCATAAAGCAAGGTGGTTCCTCCACCAGTTGTTGGCGAGATCGAGTTCGAGATCGAAGCGAAGAGCATTCCAGCGATCGCAGCGAGACCAGAACAGATCATGAAGGCGATCGTGCGTACGCGACGTACATTGATACCGGAGCGACGAGCCGCCTCGGCGTTACCACCAACGGCGTAGAGGTGGCGTCCAAAGATTGTGCGATTGAGCAAGAAGGTACCCGCTACAAGAAGCGCAAGAAGTACTGGGACCACGATTGGGATGCCCTTGATGCTGCTGTTAGGTGGATTTCCGCGTTGCAGATTGAGAACGTAGGTGAGACCAAGTCCGACGAGGACTAAGGCTCCGTTCTTGAGCAACCAGAGGTTAAATGGCTCTGACTTCAAATTCTTGCGGCGGCGATGCAGGATGCGGTTCAGACCCAAGCCAACATAAATCGTCAAGCCAACGATCGAGAAGATCCAACTTACGAAGGGAGTCAGGTTGTTGTTTTCAACGGCGATGATAAAGCGATCCTGCAAGAGGATTGTGCCGCCATTTCCAGCCATCAAGAGGAGGATGCCTTGGAAGGCCAAGAATGTAGAGAGCGTCACCACGAAGGATGGGATACGCAATCTGGCAACTAGCGTTCCCATGAACCAACCGAGCGCTACGCCTACGACAATGCTGACGGCAAGGGCGGCGTACCACGGGAACTTGTGATCGTTGATAAGGAGCACCATTGTTGCTCCACACACACCCGATGCGAATCCGGCTGAGAGGTCGATCTCACCGAGGAGTAGGACGAAGACCAGACCCATCGCGATCACCATTACTGGTGTCGACTGGGTGATGAGGTTTGCAATATTACGCGCGGTGAGGAAGAACTGGGATGAGAAGGTGAAGACTAATCCGAGTGTGATCAGCCCAAGAAATGCGGGAAGGGCTCCGATATCGCCGGACTTAACCTTGGCCACGTAATCAAGGACTGCGGATTTTAAGCTCGCCTCATCTGCGGCAGCGAGATTGTCAGTGTTTACACTCATGCGTTCACTCCTACAACTCCTTCAGATTTACCAGTGGTAATCAATTCAACTACCTGGCTCGCCTTCACATTCTTCGTTTCAACTTGAACAGCCATCGTGCCCAGATAGAGGGGAGCGATGTAGTCGGCCACCTCAAAGACATCGTTGAGATTGTGGCTAATTAAAATTACTGCCAGACCATTGTCTGCCAAGCGCCGCACAAGTTTCAAAACCTGTACAGTCTGCGCCACACCCAAAGCAGCAGTTGGCTCATCCAAGATAACTACCTTTGAATTCCAAAGCACCGCGCGTGCGATCGCAACGGTCTGGCGTTGTCCACCAGAGAGCGATGAAACCGTCTGGCGAATTGACTTCACCGTACGTACGGACAAGCCATCGAGAGTCTTAGCTGCCAGCGACTCCATATGAGTCTCATCGAGGGTAATCCCATTGCGCTCCTCACGACCGAGGAACATGTTCTGCACGATGTCTAGGTTGTCGCAAAGTGCTAAATCTTGATACACAACTTCAATGCCGAGGTTGGTGGAGTCGCGCGGTCCGTTGATCTCAACCTTCTTACCTTCAAAGGTGATCTCTCCTGACTCAGCGGTATAGATGCCTGCGATGCACTTAATAAGCGTGCTCTTTCCGGCTCCGTTGTCGCCCACGAGTGCGGTGACCTTTCCAGCGTAGGCATCAAAATCCACATTTTTCAAGACGTGGACTGGCCCGAAGGATTTGTTCATACCGCGCAGCGAAAGTATTGGTTCGCTCATTGATACTCCTGTCAAAGAAACTAGAAAATAACTAGATATGCCCTCAACTGCTAATGCGCCACTATAACTAAAAAAACGGGCCAGAGACGAAGTCTCCAGCCCGTTTCTACGCTAATTGCTAAACGCAACTAACAGATTAAGCGGATTTAACCTTACTTAACGCCGTTAGCAGCACAAGCAGCAGCACCAGCGATGGCGCAGATTTCAGCAGCTGTACGGAACTTGTCTGTAACAGTTACTTCTACGTTGCTCTTGGTGATTGTTGTTGGTGTCAAGAGAACTGACGCAACGTGACGTGCACCGTCCATGACAACACCTGTTGCTGTTGTTGGCTTCTGGCCCTTTACCAATGCGATTGCAAGTGCTGCAGCTGCATTAGCCTCTTGAGCGATTGGCTTGTAAACGGTGTTTGAAAGATCACCGGTCAAGATTGCTGCAAGACCTGCTGCAGATGCATCTTGTCCAGATACGCAAGTCTTACCGTTGAGGTTGTTCTTCTTGAGAACAGCAACAGCTGCGAGACCAAGGCCTTCGTTAGCTGAAACTACAGCGTCAAGCTTGTTACCTGCTGTTGTGAGCTGTTGTTCGAAGATCGTTCCAGCAAGGGTGTTATCCCAACCAGCAACAGACTTATCTGAAACTAGTGTTCCGCCAGTTGCCTTGAGGTATGGACCAACGACTGAAGCGTAACCCTGCTTGAAGAGGGTTGCGTTGTTATCGGTTGGAGAACCGTTGAGGTATACGACGCGTGGGTGTGCAACCTTGTGTGCCTTGAGGCAAGCAACGATTCCAGCACCTTGGAGCTTGCCTACGCCTACGTTATCGAATGAAACGTAGTAGTTTGCAGAACCACCGAGTGTTAGGCGATCGTAATCGATTGTTGCAACGCCCTGCTTCTTAGCAGTTGCTTCAACAGCTGCTGCTGATGGTGAATCGAGGTTAACGAGAATGAGAACCTTGACACCCTCTGTGAGCAAAGCCTGAGCATCTGTTGTAAAGGTAGGGATGCTTCCGCCAGCGTTCTTGATGTCATAAGTGACACCAGCAGCCTTGAAAGCCTTTGCGAGTAGAGGTTGGTCATCTGTGACCCAACGAGGAGATGATGCAGAGTCAGGAAGAACGACTCCAACTTGTGGACCTGCTGCGTGAACAGTTGTTGTTGCAACTACACCAGTAAGAACTAGTGAAACTGCTGCAACTGCTGCCGCGAAACGACGATTTGTCATCTGTAGGTATACCTTTCGAAGGTTTGAGTACTTGGTCAAACCTGCTTTGACCATGGGTAGTACTCGGTGGAACCAAGGTAACCCAAAAGACCCCTTTTTCCGAAAGCAACAAAGGGACAAATCGGACATTTCTCATAACACTTTGATAACGCAAATTACCGCGTGCAAACCCCTCAACCCTGGAAATCGTTAGACGACAGTGGCGCCCTCTACGAACTTTCCCTTCCCGCTGTTCTTGCCAATTCAATTTTCGCAGAGTGTCAACGCTACCCTTGCGCCACATGAATACTACAGATGCAGATGTGAGTAACCCTTCAGCTGGTGCTTCGGTAAGCGATCAGGTGGGTGGGGCAATACTGCGCGCACTCTCCCTGGCAGTCGCGGCGCAGGAGCTACCAAGCGGCTTGGTCTTGCCAAGTCAGATCACTCTCGAGCGTCCGAAGAATCGTGACCATGGCGACTACGCCACCTCCGTCGCGTTAGCGCTTGCAAAACCGGCAGAGATGGCGCCGCGCGCCGTGGCCGAAGTTCTGCGTACATATCTATTAGCGGATCACGAAGTGAAGAGCGTCATCTCCGCTGTCGAAATCGCCGGGCCAGGCTTTCTCAACATCACACTTGCCCGCGCTGGTCAGGGCGCAATAATCGCGGCGATTTTAAGCGAGGGCGAGATTTACGGCCACAGTCGTGCGCTGGGTGGCGTGAAGATCAATCTCGAATTTATCAGCGCGAATCCGACTGGACCTTTACACCTTGGCCATACCCGCTGGGCTGCCGTAGGTGATGCTCTTGGACGTGTCCTCTCGGCGGCAGGCGCTGAAGTCACCCGGGAGTTCTACATCAATGACCGCGGCAACCAGATGGAACTCTTTGGCGCATCCCTACGTGCGGCAGCGCAAGGAGTTGCTGTCCCCGAAGATGGATATCACGGGGAGTACATCAACGAGATCGCTGGGCAGATTAAAAGTGCGCACCCCGAGTACTTAACGCTCCCTGATGTCCAAAGCCTAGATGCATTTAGAGATGCGGGCTATGCACTGCAGTTAGCTGATCAACAACGAGTTCTAGAGGGATTCCGCACTCATTTTGATATTTGGTTCTCAGAGAAATCTCTTTACGAAAATGACTTCTTTAAACATTGCTTAGATCGCCTCAGAGCACAGGGTCATGTGTACGAAGAGGGTGGAGCTACCTGGCTGCGCACGACCGACTTCGGTGATGATAAAGATCGTGTGATGATCAAGTCAGATGGAGCCTTTGCTTACTTTGCCTCCGATTCTGCTTATTACATTAGCAAACGCGAACGCGGCTTTGAGATCTGCATTTATATGTTGGGCGCTGACCACCACGGTTACGTCAATCGCTTGAAGGCAATCGCCGCGTGTGCGGGTGATGATCCCAACTACAACATTGATGCCCTCATCGGCCAACTTGTAAAGATTATGGAGAATGGCGAAGAGCTCAAGTTGAGCAAGCGCGCAGGAACCATCATCACTCTGGAGGAGCTGGTGGAGAAGGTGGGCGTTGATGCTGCCCGATACACCCTCATCCGCTACCCAGTCGATACGCCGATGGTGATGGATGTCGATGTCCTGAGGAGTCGCACCAACGAGAACCCGGTGTATTACGTGCAGTACGCCCATGCGCGTATCTGCGCAGTACTTAGAAATGCAAGTGATCTAGGAATCACATACGGAGTCGACCAGATCCATGCCGAGTTACTCGAGAATGATCGCGAGCGTGAACTCATTGGCGCCCTCGCAGAGTTCCCTCGTGTGGTTGCAGGAGCCGCTGAACTCCGTGAACCACACCGCATCGCTCGCTATGTAGAGGAACTTGCCGGTATTTATCACCGCTTTTACGCCGATTGTCGCGTCCTTCCAATGGGGGATGAGGCGGCAACTGATCTCCATCGCGCTCGTGCCACGCTATGTAGCGCCACCGCGCGGGTCATCGCCAATTCGTTAGCATTGCTTGGTGTTTCCGCGCCAGAGAAGATGTAGCGATGAGCGCATTTGACCCTGCCGTTTTCTCCCGCAATTCACGTTTTGAAATTGATCATTTAACCATCGGTGGAATCGCTGCCTCAGATTTAGCGGAGCAATTTGGAACCCCACTCTTCGTCGTAGATGAAGCAGATTTTAAGGAACGTGCCGCATCATGGAAGAGCGCGCTGGAGTCCGCATTCGGTGAAAACGCTGGCAGCGTTTACTACGCCGCAAAGTCATTTATATCTAAGGAGATCGCCCGTTGGGTCGATGTAGTTGGCATAGGCCTCGATGTCTGCTCTGGCGGCGAACTTGCAGTAGCAGAAGCTGTTAATTTTCCTGCCGAAAAAATTGAACTACACGGCAACAACAAATCCGAATCTGAAATTCGCCAGGCTATCTCGTATGGCGTTAAGACGATTGTCGTCGATTCATTTGCTGAGATTGAACGCGTCGAGAGAATCGCAAAAGAGAGCGGAAAGGTGCAGCGCGTACTTATTCGCGTCACACCCGGCGTTGAAGCCCATACACATGAATTCATTTCTACCGCGCATGAAGATGTGAAGTTTGGATTCTCTCTTGCTAGTGGCGCTGCATGGGATGCGATCGCTGCAATTAGGAATGAGCCGGCCCTGCAATTAGTTGGTCTCCATTCACACATCGGCTCTCAGATATTCCAGAGCGAAGGTTTCGCAGCAGCAGCAGGGAAGTTGATTGGTTTACTTGCGCGCTACCGAGATACCTACGGCCAAGAGTTGCCCGAACTTGATCTGGGAGGCGGCTATGGAATTGCCTACATCCCAGGTGAGAATACTTTGGATCCATTTGAGGTCTTAAAAGAGCTTGCGGTAGTCGTGACTTCAGAATGTGAAAGAGCCAAAATTGCCGTTCCGCAAATCTCCATCGAGCCCGGTCGTGCCATCGTGGGACCTACGACAACCACTCTGTACACCGTAGGTACCACCAAGGAGGTGGCGCTCGATGAAGGGTTATCCAGGCGCTACGTCGCCGTTGACGGTGGGATGAGCGACAACATTCGCCCTGCGCTCTATGGCGCTGAGTATTTGGCGATTATCGCCAATCGACTTCCGCTTGGCCCGACCTGCAATACGCGAATCGTAGGTAAGCACTGTGAAAGCGGCGATATCTTGATTCGAGAGATAAACCTTTCGGCAGATGTCGCCCCCGGTGATCTCTTAGCAATTCCGGCCACAGGCGCTTACGGGCGGAGCATGGCATCTAATTACAACCATCTGCCAAGGCCCGCCGTTATAGCCGTTTCGTCGGGGGTTGCGCGGATTATCGTGCGACGCGAGCTCATTGCGGATTTATTGGCGCTCGAGATCTAGTTTTTTTGAGATACTTAGCCCCTATTACATTGGATAATTCGCTATCCAACTGCAGGCTTTTCGTACCTTAGAGGATGTGAACCAATGAGCAACGATCGCGTACTACGCGTCGGCTTGCTCGGCGCTGGAATCGTTGGCGCTGAAGTTGCCCGCCTGATGGTGGCAAATCAAGTTGACCTTGCAGCCCGCGCTGGCGTCGGACTCGTCATCTCCAAGATCGCCGTTCGTGATCTGACGGTCGATCGCCCCGGAATTGACCCTGTGCTGCTAACCACCGACTCAGATTCAATCGTCTCTGACCCCGAGATTGATCTCGTGATCGAGGTTATGGGGGGAATCGAGCCCGCACGCACTTTGATTCTCAAGGCGATGGAGAATGGGAAGGCGGTCGTAACCGCTAACAAGGCTCTGCTCGCCAAGCATGGCGCAGAACTTTTCCACGCATCTGATCTCGCCGATGTCGATTTTTATTATGAAGCGGCAGTTGCGGGAGCGATTCCGATCCTGCGTCCCCTCGCCGAAAGTTTGGTGGGCGATCACGTTGAGCGTGTGATGGGAATTATAAACGGTACGACCAATTACATTCTGACCAAGATGCACGAAACCGGTGCATCCTTCCAGGGAGCGCTCCTTGAAGCTCAAGCTCTTGGATATGCCGAAGCAGATCCCACAGCAGATGTTGATGGCTTTGATGCCGCAGCAAAGGCAGCGATCTTGGCGGGTTTGGCTTTCCACACCCAAGTAACAGATGAGGATGTCTATCGCGAAGGCATTCGGGCGATCACTGCTGACGATGTCAGCGTCGCGAAGGCGATGGGCTTTGTTATTAAGTTATTGGCAATCGCGGAAGCAAATGAATTGCATGGAAGTAAGGAAGAGACAATTTCGGTCCGCGTTCATCCAACGATGATTCCGACAACACATCCACTTGCATCGGTGCGCGAAGCATTCAATGCCGTATTCGTACAGTGTGAGTCTGCAGGGGAGCTAATGTTCTACGGACGCGGCGCTGGTGGAACACCAACCGCCTCCGCAATCTTGGGTGATCTGGTAGCCGTAGCTCGCAATCGCAACGAGGGAAGCCTCGGTCCAACCGAGACCGATTATGCCGATCTCGATATCGCTCCTATTGGAGTGAGCCGCACTCGCTATCTGGTGCGCATGGATGTTGCTGATGTACCAGGTGTACTTGCGGCAGTTGCCAGCACAGTTGCGAAGAATGATGTCTCTATTTTAACTGTGCGCCAAGAGGGTAGGGGAGCAGATGCTGAACTAGTGGTCCTTACCCACATCGCCACCGAAGCTGCTCTAGCAAATACCGTTAAAGACTTGCGTGAACTATCGGTGGTGCAGCGAGTCGTCAGTGTTATTCGTGTTGAAGGGTTGATCTAATGGGACTGTTTAGCAAGTCTGGCAGTGGGGCACATCAGTGGCGCGGGGTAATTGATGAGTACCGCGATCGCCTCCCAGTATCTGCTAAGACTCCCGTCATATCTCTGCGTGAAGGTGGCACCCCACTCGTTGCTGCAGGCTATCTCTCTGAGATGTTGCACAACGAGATCTGGCTCAAGGTCGAAGGAGCGAACCCTACGGGATCCTTCAAAGATCGCGGCATGACAATGGCGATCTCTAAAGCCGCTGAAGATGGTGCCAAGGCTGTTATCTGCGCATCCACTGGAAATACATCGGCAAGCGCCGCTGCTTATGCCACCAAAGCTGGGATGACTCCCGTTGTTTTGGTGCCGCAGGGCAAGATCGCGATGGGCAAACTGGCTCAAGCAATCGCACATGGTGCCACGCTCCTGCAGGTCGACGGGAACTTTGATGATTGCCTCACGCTTGCTCGCGAATTGGCGGAGAACTATCCGGTGGCGCTCGTTAACTCGGTTAATCCGTATCGCATTGAGGGTCAGAAGACTGCAGCCTTTGAAGTAGTTGACCTCTTGGGCGATGCTCCTGACTATCACGTCCTGCCGGTAGGCAATGCAGGAAATATCACCGCATATTGGAAGGGCTACAAGGAGTATTTCAGCGATCGCGTTTCGACGAAGTTGCCACATATGTGGGGCTTTCAGGCGGCTGGGGCAGCGCCTATTGTGCGCGGAGAGATCGTCACCAATCCGGAGACCATCGCTACGGCCATTCGAATCGGAAATCCTGCATCGTGGCAACAAGCAGTTGATGCGCGTGACACATCGGGTGGACTCATCGACTCGGTTACCGATGAAGAGATTTTGAAGGCATACCGCTTGGTTGCAGCTAAAGAGGGCGTCTTCGTTGAACCCTCCAGCGCCGCAGGCATTGCAGGGCTCCTGAAGAAGCAATCGCAAGGGTTGCTGCCCAAGGGTAAGAAGTTTGTCATCACCGTTACGGGCAACGGACTTAAAGACGTGCAGTGGATTCTCGAAGGCGCGGCGGCACCAACTGTGATTCCTGTGGACTTGCAGCGCGCCGCGGAAGCGATGGGCCTGCAGTAATGGCAGCCCAACGTCTGACTTTTAAAGCGCAGATGGCGCAGGTAAGTGTTCCTGCATCTAGCGCCAATCTCGGATCAGGCTTCGACACATTCGCCCTCGCTCTTGATCTACGCGATCGTTATGCTGCGCAGGTTCTCGATGAGGCGATCTTTGATGTTGATGTAACGGGCGAAGGCGCTGACGAAGTCAAGCGAGATAAGAACAATCTCGTTGTGAAAGCTGCGCTGCGTGGATTTGAATTTATGGGTCAGAAGCCGCGTGGCCTCGCGCTACGTGCCCTCAATGTAACTCCCCACGGTCGCGGATTAGGTTCTTCGGCCTCTGCGATTGTTGGTGGGTTAGCCCTAGCCCGTGAACTAGTTTTGGGTGGCGAACAATTAATGTCGCTCGAAGAGATGATGTTCCTTGCGACTGAACTTGAAGGGCATCCAGATAATGTAGCTGCCGCAATTTATGGCGGAGCGAGCGTTGCATGGATGGAAGATATTTACGGCGTGCAGACGGGGCGTGCGGTGAGCATCCCCGTACATCACGAGATCAAGGCAGTTCTCTTCATTCCCGAAAATCACCTCTCGACATCTAAAGCCCGCAAACTCTTGCCTGAAACAATTTCGCATCGTGAGGCCGTTACCAATTCTTCCCGCACGGCGCTCCTTTCGATCGCCCTGGCAACTCGACCCGATCTGCTCCTGACTGCAACCGAAGATTTCCTCCATCAGAGTTATCGCAGAGAGGCCTACCCAAAGTCGATGGCGCTCGTTGAGGAACTACGAGCCAAGGGCGTCGCCGCAACAATCTCGGGCGCTGGCCCCTCTGTCCTTGCCCTGCACACGCACCATGAGGGTGCGCTCAAGGAAGTTATCAGCGCTGCGACAGGCGGGTTTCAGGCGCAAGAATTGGCTATTTCGCGCTCTGGCGTCCAGTAAATCCTTGATATTGGCGGCAAACTCCCAGGAGCTCCCCACAGCTTGCTTTTGAGGATAGCGCCGCGCTGTGCTACTTTTAGGGCATCGGAAGTAGCCGCGCAAGATCGGCGGACATTTACCCGATAAGCGAAAATCAAAAAACCGCTAAAAATTCTTATCTCTGGACTTCTTCAACTCTGAGGTTGTTCGAATAAGGAAGATCTAGATACATCACAAGCTAGAAAATCAAAATAATAGAAAACGGAACTCAATAACAATAATGAGCGAAACAACAACAAAAGAGCGCCCAGCTAAGGCTGCAGGCGAACTCTCCGCAATGCTCCTCCCAGAACTTAAGAAAGTCGCTGGTCAGCTAGGCATTGAAGGCGCCACCAAGATGAGCAAGGCCGATCTCATTCAGTCGATCGCAGACTTGCAGGCAGCCAATCGGGAAGCGGCGAAAGCCGAGCGTGAGGCCAAGCGTTTAGAACGCCAGGAGGCCCGCAACAAGAAGAACAAGACCGCTAAGTCCTCTGCTCCCAAGAGCTCGGATGAGAGCGATGAAGAGGATTCAGAAGAGCAAGATGCACCAGAACAAGAGTCTGGCGCTGGAAGCGAGAGCTCAGAGTCGCAACGTCGCGACTTTAATGAGCGCAACGGGAATTCCAACGACCGCGGCAACCGCAATGACCGCAATGGGCGTCGCGACCGTAACGACCGCAATGATCGAGGAGATCGCAACAATCGCTTCCGCGATCGCGCAGATCGTGGTGAGCGCCAAGAGCGCGAAATTCAACTCTCTGAGGACGATGTACTAGTCCCAGTGGGCGGTCTGCTAGATATTTTGGATTCATATGCCTTTATCCGCACCCAGGGTTACCTTGCCGGACCAAATGATGTCTATGTATCTCTGCAGCAGATCCGTCGCTATGGGTTGCGCAAGGGCGATGTCATCACGGGCCAAGTCCGCCAACCTCGCGAGGGGGAGCGTAAAGAGAAGTTCAACGCCTTAGTTCGCCTTGACACAGTAAATGGACTCGAGCCAGAAGCGGCGCGCGATCGCGTCGACTTCGCCAAGCTCGTGCCCCTCTATCCGCAGGAGCGTCTGCGCTTAGAGACGGAACCCAATATTTTGACCACCCGCGTTATCGACCTCGTCGCCCCAATCGGTAAGGGTCAGCGTGGATTGATCGTCTCGCCCCCTAAGGCTGGTAAGACGATGGTGCTGCAAGCCATTGCAAATGCAATTACTACTAACAATCCTGAGGTACACCTGATGGTTGTGCTCGTTGATGAGCGCCCTGAAGAAGTTACCGATATGCAGCGCAGCGTCAAGGGTGAAGTTATCGCTTCTACTTTTGACCGCCCTGCAGATGATCACACCAGCGTCGCCGAGCTCGCCATTGAACGCGCAAAGCGTCTGGTTGAGATGGGACACGATGTAGTCGTGCTCTTAGATTCGATCACCCGCTTGGGTCGCGCATACAACATTGCGGCGCCAGCATCAGGACGTATCTTGTCCGGTGGCGTGGACTCTGCTGCGCTCTATCCACCTAAGAAGTTCTTTGGTGCCGCCCGTAACATTGAAAACGGTGGATCTCTCACCATTCTTGCAACCGCTCTCGTTGAGACCGGCTCCAAGATGGATGAAGTTATCTTCGAAGAGTTCAAGGGCACCGGAAATATGGAGCTCAAACTCGATCGCCGCTTTGCCGATAAGCGTATATTCCCAGCGGTTGATGTCGATGCATCTGGTACACGCAAGGAAGAGATCTTGATGGGTAAAGAGGAGCTCAATATCGTCTGGCGCTTGCGTCGGGTATTGCACGCCCTTGAATCACAACAAGCCCTCGAACTCTTACTCGACAAGATGAAGGGCACCAAGTCGAATGTGGAGTTCTTGATTCAGATCCAGAAGACCACGATTAGCGATAACGAGAATTCAGGTTCGTCCTCGGTAAACGGTAATTAGTAATACAAAAGCCGCGGCTTTAACTTCCGACGAATAATCACTTATTTGTGAAGGCGTAAATCAACGCCGCTAACCCGACGACAAGCCAGACTCTCTGCACGAGCTTCTTCTGCAAGAGGGCCGCACCCGCAGGAAGATAGGTCATACCTAGCAGCAAGAGCCCTGGAATGATGATCAAGAGGCTATGGGCAACTACATGCCTATTGTGTCTTTGGTAGTCCCAATTGATGGCACCCACGGCGATCATCGAGTAAGCCCACATGCGAAAGTTATTCATTTATCAAGCCTCTCTTAACTTGGAGCAAATGAAAAGGGGAAAGGCCGAGTGGCCCTTCCCCTTTTTGCATACAACGTATTAGTGAGTGTCAGCCATTCCTTCAGCTGCAGACTTCATACGCGCGATCTTCAAGATTGTGAGACCGAATACGCACTTTGCAAGTACGTCTGCAATTGTGTAACCAACTTGACGACCGGTGAAGAGATCTGCTGCCTGAGCTGCAGAAGGGTGCTTGATCAAGATTGGGAGGAGGTATGAGATTGGGTAAACGCCCCATGTTCCGATGAGAAGAAGACGCAGGCGGCTAACTGTTGCTGCAACACCCTCTGGTTGGTGATCCAAGGACTTTGTAAGTTCTACGAAGAGAACCTGCAGGATGTAGAGGAATGGGATTGTTGAAAGAATACCGAAGAGGACCTTTGTTCCGGTGTTTGTTGAAATCTCTCCTGGGTATCCGAGGATGATCATCGCCGCTGATGCAGGTACGAGGCGCATAATCAATGAGTTAGCTGCGCTCTTTGCGAGTGCGAGTACAGCGATTACCTCAACGAGGAGAAGTGGAACAGTGAGGATCCAGTCGATGTAACGGTAGGCCTCATTGAAAGAACCTTGTGCAGTTCCAACTGAAACAGCGTTCTTCATTGATGAATCTGTGAAAGAGTTGAAGATACGGAAGTAGTGGTAGCCAGCGATGAATGTCACCATGGATGACATAACGAGGGCGGTGCGGTACTTAGGAAGTACACGTGATTGGCTGACAAGGGTGAAGATTGTTGTTGCGAGCATTGAGATGAGGCCGAAGGAGAAGATGTTGTACAACGAGCTCCATTGACCGTTTGATAGTTGTAGCATCGAGAGTGGTCCTCCAAGTTGATCGATTAACGTCGGGAAGTCCGAGATGGCTCGGCACGTTCAATCTTTCCGCAGATTGTTCAACTTTTTTGAGGATTCCGCCACCCGAAATTGGGGTATTTCTGATGTATTTCTCAGAAAGCGGTCTAATTTGCCCTGATTGAGGGGTTAGCCCCTTATTGCTCGCAGATCGAAGCGGGAGGTCGAGAGCATATGGGGGACTGTGAGGGCCCAGACGATGACTAAAGAGGACCAGAGCAGCCCCGAAGAGAAGTGGTGGCGGTCAAAGAGCATTAATCCAGCGGCGATCGCTGCGGTGCCGGCCACCGCGTAAAGCCCAGGGGTGATCGCACCCTTGATCGCCAGCAGACCCTTCCCGTCGGAGGCTAGGGCACGGGAACTATCCAGCTTGGGGACCAGTCGCGCGGTATGGCGGGCGGCATGCCAGAAGCCGAAGTAGGTAGCAAAGGCGACAAGGGGCGGGGCGGTGAGCGCGAGCCCTCCGAGAAGCACTAGATCAAGTGCAAAGGCAAAACTTTTCGTGAGCAGAAGCACCAGGAGCGCCCCTGCCGCGATCACCAAAGTCAGGTTACGCAGAAATTGCGAGTGGGAGCCGGCCCAACCCTGCAGAGTGGAATGTATGCGCATCAAGGCGTCGCCCGAGTGCGGATCAGTAAGCGGGAGAAGAACGGGGACGAATCCTGCCGGGATCGCGTAGGCACTCTCAACAATCCAAGGAAATTTCTGTTCTCTCGAGGCCGAGCGCAATTCGTTGCGAAAGGCGGCGTCGCCATACCCGAAGTGCAGCGAGCTCATAATCACAACCACCTGGAAGCCGCGCAGATTCCATGTTGCGATCAACCAGCCGGCCACGACTGCGATAGCGACGTATGCTGCGATATAGACGTGGAAGCGGCTGCGAGGTCTTGCTGGAATTGAGATCAGGTGATCAATTGCGCCATGTGGAATCCCGATCAGCAGCCCAACGATGGCAATGGTAACTTGCGCAGATAAATTTAGTTGGATGCCGGCAATTCGAAGGAGCACGAAGAGCAGGATGGTGAGAAGTATCGCGATGCGTGAGAAGCGTTCGATCCACGCGTATACATCCGGTAGCGCATCCTTCATATCGCAACCCTATTGCAATACTCTTGAGCATGGGAGTTAAAGGAGCATGACGCATCTGAGTTATCTAGCTGTAATTGCCTTTGTCTCTATCTGCGGGCTCGGCGTCAACTTTGCTTTTCGACTTCGGATCGGAGGCCACTGGCGCGAACTTCTCCTCACCCAGTTTGCCATCCTGGTGATTTATCTAAGTTGGGATACCTGGGCAATTGCAAAGAAGAATTGGTTCTTTGATACCCACCAAATCGTGAACGTGGATGTCCTCCCGAAGGTTCCCCTCGAAGAGCTCTTGTTCTTCATCGTCGTACCGCTCACGATTATTTTGAGTTACCAAGCGCTTCTGAAATTGACGGGTTGGGAGCAGAAGGGGCGTGAACTGTGATCTACTCAGATATCGCGTTAGATGCAGTTGTCGTTGCAGTTCTTGTCGACCTCTTTGTATTGCGCACTGCAATGTTGACGCGCGGAATCTATTGGTTGACGTATGGCCTGATCGTTCCCTTTCAACTCATAACAAATTGGTGGCTCACCTCAAGAAATATTGTGCAGTACTCACCTTCGGAGATCATCGGACGTCGGTTAGCGGGCGCTCCCATCGAGGATCTTCTCTTCGGCTTTTCGATGATCCTGCTAACGCTCTCGCTCTGGGACTTCTTTACCCAGCGGGCCGCAGCAGGTAAGAGCGAGTCGAGTAGTTAGCCGTTGGCGGGCTTAAGACCGATAGTCAACGGTCGTAAGGTTTCGGCAAAGAAGTCATTTCCCTTATCATCTACGACGATAAATGCCGGAAAGTTCTCCACATCGATCTTCCAGACGGCTTCCATTCCCAGCTCTTCATAATCGAGAACTTCTACCTTCTTAATGCAATCCAACCCTAGGCGCGCTGCTGGTCCACCAATCGAGCCAAGGTAAAAACCACCATGTGTTTTGCAAGCATCGGTGACCTGCTTTGAGCGATTGCCCTTGGCCAACATGATCATCGACCCGCCGGCGGCTTGAAATTGTTCGACATAAGAGTCCATGCGACCAGCTGTAGTCGGACCGAAGGAGCCCGATGCGTATCCAGCAGGAGTCTTTGCTGGTCCCGCGTAGTAAACGGCGTGATCCTTAAAGTACTGGGGCAGCGGCTGGCCAGAATCGAGGAGCTCTTTGAGTTTGGCATGTGCAATATCGCGGGCGACGATCAATGTGCCGTTGAGCGAGAGTCGGGTCTTGATCGGATATTTTGAAAGAGTGGCAAGGACATCCCGCATGGGTTGATTAAGGTCGATTGAAACAGCCTCACCATCAAGGTGCTCGTCGGTCGTCTCTGGAAGGAAGTGGGCCGGTTCGCGCTCCAACTTTTCTAGGAAGACGCCATCTTTGGTGATCTTGCCCTTAGCCTGACGATCAGCCGAGCAGGAAACTGCGATGGCGATCGGAAGTGATGCGCCGTGACGCGGCAAGCGAACAACGCGAACGTCGTGACAGAAATACTTACCGCCGAACTGCGCACCGATTCCCAAGGTGCGAGTGAGTTCCAGAACTTTCTCTTCGAGTTCGATATCGCGGAAGGCGTGTCCGGTCTTGGCATCTCCGGCGAGGGGCAATGAATCTAGGTACTTTGTGCTTGCGAGCTTTGCCGTCTTAACCGTGTGCTCTGCGCTGGTACCACCGATGACGATAGCCAGATGGTAAGGCGGACAGGCTGCGGTACCAATCGAGCGCAACTTCTCATCAAGCCAGGTCATAAAGGACTTGGGATTGAGTACTGCCTTTGTCTCTTGATACAAGAAAGACTTATTGGCGCTTCCGCCTCCCTTTGCAATAAAGAGGAAGTTGTACTCGTTCGGGTGATCAGAGTCCGAATAAATTTCGATCTGAGCTGGAAGGTTATTGCCGGTGTTCTTCTCTTCCCATGTTGTTATCGGAGCCATCTGCGAATAACGCAAGTTGAGATTTGTATAGGCCTCGTAAACACCGCGCGAAACAGAGATCTCATCTTTCTCCGTTGTCAGAGTGCGCTGTCCCTTCTTTCCCATCACGATGGCAGTGCCGGTGTCCTGGCACATTGGTAAGACGCCACCCGCAGCGATATTGGCATTCTTGAGTAGGTCAAGAGCAACAAAGCGATCGTTCGGAGAGGCCTCGGGATCGTTCAGAATATTCTGCAACTGTTGTAAATGTGCGCTGCGCAGATAGTGGGAGATATCGTGGATTGCCTCTGAGGTAAGTGCGGAGATCGCCTCGGGAGTGACCTGTAGAAATTCCATTCCTTGCGCCGAAAAGGTAGATACACCTTCGGTTGTTACTAAGCGATACTCGGTCTCATCCGGGCCGATGGGCAACAGATCCTCGTAGTTAAACTCAGGCATGCCCACAATCATACTTTTAGATACGATTCGCGTATGTCTAAGAAGGTCTTGTTAGCTGCGCCACGCGGGTACTGCGCAGGCGTTGATCGAGCGGTAATCACAGTCGAAAAGGCGCTCGATCTCTACGGTGCCCCCGTTTATGTGCGTAAGGAGATCGTCCACAACAAGCATGTTGTGGTGACTCTTGAGGCACGCGGAGCGATCTTCGTCTCAGAGACTGATCAAGTTCCAGAGGGTGCACTGGTCATCTTCTCAGCACACGGAGTATCCCCAGCGGTTCACGAGGCTGCCGCCGCCCGTAATTTGAAGACGATCGATGCCACCTGTCCATTGGTGACAAAGGTGCACCACGAGGTGAAGCGATTTGCGAGTGAAGATTACGACATTCTTCTCGTCGGTCATCATGGCCATGAAGAGGTTGAGGGTACCGCCGGTGAAGCCCCCGACAATGTCTTTGTGATCGATACCGCCGATGAGATCGCCAACGTCAAATTGCGTGAAGGTAAGAAACTCATCTGGCTCTCGCAGACCACCCTGAGCGTTGATGAAACGATCAAGACCGTTCGCGAGCTGAAGAAAAGTTTCCCAAATCTGATCGACCCACCAAGTGATGATATTTGCTACGCCACACAGAATCGCCAGATGGCGATCAAAGAGATCGCCCCTCGCTCTGACCTAGTCATTGTGGTTGGTTCAGTTAACTCATCTAACTCAGTACGCCTCGTTGAAGTCTCAAAAGAGTATGGCGCCAAAGCTGCCTACTTAATCGATTTCGCCGCAGAGGCGAAGGAGGAGTGGCTCGAAGGCGTTGAAACCGTTGGAGTGAGTAGCGGTGCTTCGGTCCCAGAGATTCTGGTGAAGGATCTCCTGGCTTGGTTGGCTGAACGTGGCTACGGAGAGGTCGAGACCGTTACGGCGAGCGAAGAGCACCTGCTCTTTGCGATCCCGCCAGAGCTTCGTAAAGATTTGAAGGCGGCAGGAAAGAGTTAATCCTCTTTAGATTCAGATTCTTCGGCAGGGGGGAATTGTTCTCCGTTTATGATCAATCCAATTCCATCATCAACGAATTTGCTTGTTGTAGGTTTTGAGTAGATGGGATCAACCTCGAGCTCTCTCGCCTCGCCACTACTTTTCTTGGAGCGAAGGTAGTTCCAGATATACCAACCCCAACCAGCGACAGTCGCAAGAACTAGGTAGGGCGCAGCGCCACCCAGAGTGGTAACTAGGTCAACTCCAAATTTTGTGACATGGACCCCGGCCCCGCCGACTGATGCAATGAGGAGAACTGAGGCAAAGAAGAAGATGATCGGTGGAGTAACGATCGTCGCGAATTCTGTGCCCGGACGCCCTAAGTAAAAGCCAACAGCGATAGCTGCGATGATGGCGAGCCCGGTAAAGATTCCTACCTTGGTCGCCGAATACTCGATCGTTTCAACAAGCAGGATAAGAAGAAGTTGCAAGAGAACGACGCCGGTGTTGGTGAGTCCGGCCCCCTTGATCGGCTTGGGAAGCGTCTTTAGATCGGTACTCATCTCACTCATTATCCTCTAGTTCAAGAACCAATTCGACTTCGTCTACCTCGATGTAATCATCATCGCTGGGGGCCAGTTTGGAGTGGAGTTGACGAACGTTCTCAGAGAGCTCTGGAATCGCCTTCGGCGTCTTACCTGTGACCTCTAAGGCGCGCATCTTCTTGGCAGCCGAAAGGACCGTTGTTTCAGCAGTAGGAATTAATTCGTTGTACGCCTTCAGGGTGCTCTTGAGGCGCTCACCAACTGTCACGATCTTCTCGTGCAGTGAAGAGACATCCTTGAGGAACTTAGCGGCGAGCTCTTGAATCTCAGCAGCATTTGTCGCTACACGGTTACGGCTAAAGAGGTACCCCACGGTGCGCAGCAGAGCCATCATGGAAGTCGGGGTCGCAATCGTCACATTTAGGGCAAAGGCCTTGTCGAGAAGAGTTGGATCTGAACGCAGCGCCTCGGTAAAGATGGAATCAACCGGCGCATAGAGAACAACGAAGTCGGGTGATGCTCCGCGTTCGGCATATTTACGCTTGGAGAGCGCTTCAATATGTTTAAGTAGATCTTTGGTATGCGATGCCAGCAGAGCTTTGCGTTCTTCGGGCTCCTCGGTTTCAAAGGCTTCATAGAAGCGCTCGAAGGGAAATTTAGAGTCGATGTAGAGAACTGAACCACCGGGCATATTGATCGTGATATCTGGAATCGCACCGGAGGTATCGCTCCGCTCGGCGGAGCGTTGCCGGGTGAAGTGTTCGCCCTCAATGAGGCCAGCGCCCTGTAGCAATTGCTCGAGAGCAGCCTCACCAAATTTTCCGCGGGTCTGTGAACTGGCAAGAGCTCCTGCAATCGCCCGCGTCTGATTAACGAGGTTCTCGTTATGGGAGGCCATCTGGGTGATCTGAGTCTTGATCTCAGCCTCTGCCCCAACTCGACGGCGATCGGCATCCTGAGAGATACGACTTAAATCTTCGACACGGGCCTTCATGGCCTCGAGTTCCGCGTTGAGTTTGATGGTGGCCTCAGACTTGGCGCGCTCACCTTCGATCTGGGCCTTGTACTCGGTGAGGAGCGAGCGGGCGGTGGCGAGCTCTGCGGCCATCGCCGCCTGCTCAGCGGAGGTATCGGCGGGACGGTTTTTAGCCCGCGCGAGGAGGGTTCCCAGCCCAATTCCGAGGAAAAGTCCGATGACGAGGGCGATGATGGCTGTTGCGCTGTTGCTCATGGAGGTATCGTGGCAGGAAGCACCGACAAAGCCCCGTAGGCTAGCCTCCTCGTGAGCCTTTCAATCGGAATAGTCGGACTGCCAAATGTGGGAAAGTCGACCCTTTTTAACGCCCTGACCAAGAACAATGTCCTGGCGGCTAACTACCCCTTCGCCACGATCGAGCCTAATGTCGGAGTCGTCGGCGTCCCTGACCCCAGGCTAGCCCAGCTCGCAAAGATCTTTGGCTCCGAAAAGATCCTCCCCGCCTCAGTCTCCTTCGTAGATATCGCAGGAATCGTTAAGGGCGCCTCAGAGGGCGCTGGCCTGGGCAACAAGTTCCTCGCCAACATTCGCGAGACCGATGCGATCTGCCAGGTCATCCGCGTCTTTAAAGATGAGAACGTCACTCGCGAAGGTGAGCGGACCTCTAACTTCTTAGATCCTGCAGCAGATATTGAAGTAATCAATACCGAGCTCGCGCTCGCCGACCTGCAGACGATCGAGAAGGCGCTGCCTCGCTTGGAGAAGGAGGCCCGCATTCAAAAGGAGAAGTCCGCCACGATCGAAGCGGTAAAGGAAGCCCAAGCGATCTTGAATGAGGGCAAGTTGCTCTTCGGCTCTAAGGTCGATCTCGCGGCAATTGCAGAGTTGCAACTGATGACAACTAAACCATTCTTGTATGTCTTCAACGTTGATGCTGCAGAACTGGGCGATCAAGAGTTACGCGCCAGCCTGCAAGCACTCGTTGCGCCAGCGAAGGCAATCTTTTTAGATGCTAAGACGGAGGCAGAACTCGCTGAGCTCGATGAAGAAGATTTGATGGAATTTCTCAAAGAGATCGGCATGGAAGAGCCTGGCCTTGCAACACTCGCAGGAGTTGGCTTTGAAACACTTGGTCTGCAGACATACCTGACAGCCGGTCCTAAAGAGACGCGCGCGTGGACGATTCATAAGGGAGATACCGCGCCAGTTGCGGCAGGTGTGATTCACACCGATTTCCAAAAAGGTTTCATCAAGGCCGAGATTGTGGCATTTGATGATTTGATAGAAGCAGGTTCAATCACAGAGGCCCGTGCTCGCGGCAAAGTCCGCATGGAAGGCAAAGAGTACGTAATG
>CAIWWH010000082.1 GCA_903916385.1 uncultured Actinomycetes bacterium | reverse complement strand
CCAGCTTCAACTTGTAGTGAGAGTTCAACTTCCATCTCAGCATTGAGAAGAGGGACGCGACCGATCAACTTGAGATAGTCCTTAACTGGATCTGCAGTCGCTCCAGCAGTTAAAACTGTTTGCGCCGGAGCGTCATCCTCTTCGGAATCTTTGATGGTGAAGGCGTTCTCTTCATTTTGAGATTCTTCGGCGACGTTCACGACGCGAATCTCTGCCTTCTCTTCCTCTTGTGCAACGATCTCTTTAACCTCTTCAACAAGAGTTTCAAGATCTTCTAATTCAATCTCTTCAAGCTCGACTTCTTCGCCATCAATCTTTGTGACCACGGGCGCCGAAACTTTCTCGGGTTCTGCCTTTGGTGGATTCTTAGCAGCCTCTTCAGCGGCACGACGAGCTTCTAGCTCTGCCTTCGTTGGGAAGCGAGTCGCGGCGCGGCGTTCTGCTTTGGCGCGCTCTTCAGCCTCGCGTTGTAACTTGAGTGCTTCTAACTCTGCTTTAGTGGGAAAACGATGTGGTGCAGCGGGAGCCTTTTTCGTTGCAACTTTCTTGGCCACTGCCTTCTTTGCCGTAGCCTTCTTGGCAACAACTTTCTTGGCCACTGCCTTTTTGGCAACTTCTTTCTTTGTTACCGCAGCTGCTGAAACTTTTTTGGCCGCAACTTTCTTGACGGCGCGGCTCGATGCTACTGAGCTACTTGCCTGGTCGCCTTTTTTGGGCGCACGAATTGAAGCCACGGAGCATCCTTTGGTTTACCTGGCCTAACTTTACTGACCAGTGGAATCGATACCCATATTATAATTTGTCCACAGCCCTAAATGCACATTCAACCGTTGAAATCGCTAATCATTTTGGCGATTGAGCGCCTTGCGGAGCAATTCCCCCATTGAATCGACCTCAATAAGGAAGCCATCATGGCCAAAAGGCGAAAAAATGGTCTCCAGAGGGAGGGCGGTTGGGGTCAGTTCAACAATCTCTTCCTGGAGTCGGACTGGAAAGAGTCGGTCGGTATCGATTGAGACGACGGAAACCGGCACGGTAATACCTCCTAGAGCGGCGGCTACTCCCCCGCGCCCGCGTCCCACGTCATGAGAATTCATAGCCTCCGTCAGCACGATATAGGTATTGGCATCGAAGCGTCGGGCCAGTTTGGCCGCCTGATGATCGAGGTACGACTCCACCGCATAGCGCCCAGTCTCATCACCCTGCAGCTCGCGCCCAAAGCGCACATCCATCTCAGATTCGGTCCTGTAGGTGAGATGAGCGATACGCCTGGCAATCCCCATTCCAGAATCCGGCCCGCGCTCTTGCTCGTAATAGTCACCCCCGTTGAAGTACGGGTCGCTCTTTATGGCACGGATTTGAATTGATGCGCCACCGATTTGATCACCCGTGGCAACCGCCGAGGAACCAATCGTGCAGATCGCGGTAACCCGCTCTGGGTGGTCGATCGCCCACTCCAGCGAGCGCATCCCTCCGAGAGACGGTCCTACGGAGAGTTCGTAGCGGGTAATTCCGAGAAGATCAGTCAAGCGAAGTTCCGCAGCAACCATGTCGCGAATGGTGAGCACCGGAAACCTCGAGCCCCAGCGTTTTCCATCAGGGGCAAGCGAGGAAGGGCCAGTACTCCCCTGGCAGCCACCGATTACATTAGGACAGATCACGAAATACTTATTGGAATCTAAGGGAAGCCCAGGACCGACTATGGAGGGCCACCATCCTGGAACGTCGGACCAGCCCGTGAGGGCATGATTAACAAGGATCGCGTTTGTACCAGTGGCGTTGAGCTCTCCCCAGGTTTGGTAAGCGATCGTTATATCCGGGAGCACCTCACCCGATTCAAGGGTGAGGTCCCCAATTTTTATGAATTGGCGATCGCCCGGGTCCTGACCTTCTAGCCAGGCACCCGTTACGGGACAATCACTCTCATTCATTAGGACGTCTACTTTGCCGCAGCAAAGCCACCTTCGAGATCGGCCTTGATATCGGCGATATTTTCCAGCCCGACGGAGAGGCGTACCAAACCTGGTGTTACACCCGCAGTGAACTGCTCCTCTGGGGTGAGTTGTGAGTGGGTGGTCGATGCAGGGTGAATAACGAGTGAGCGCACATCACCAATATTTGCAACGTGGGAATGGAGCGTCAGCCCTTCAACGAACTTCTTGCCAGCTTCGATTCCACCCTTGATCTCAAAAGAGAGGACTGCACCGGTGCCATTGGGTGCATATTTCTTTGCAAGCTGGTGCCATGGAGATGAGGCGAGATCGGCGTAGTTCACCTTCTCGACTTGTGGATGTCCCTCAAGGAAAGCTGCAACCGCCTTGGCATTCTCGATATGACGCTCGATGCGAAGTGAAAGCGTCTCGAGACCGAGCGCCAACAACCACGCATTGAATGGACTTACCGCAGCGCCGGTATCGCGAAGCAATGTGAGACGAATCTTGAAGATGTACGAGAGGTTAGCTCCAAACGCCGATCCGACTCCAAGTGCTTGTGCATAGACGAGGCCATGATACGAAGGATCGGGTTGATTGAAGTTAGGAAACTTCTCCTTCTGCTGTGCGTAGTCAAAGTTTCCGGAGTCAACGATGGCGCCAACAATTGAATTTCCGTGACCAGAAAGGAACTTTGTAGCCGAGTGAATGACAACGTCAGCGCCATGTTCGATTGGGCGAATCAAGAACGGAGTTGCCACGGTGTTATCAACGATCAGCGGAACGCCATTTTCATGTGCGATCTTGGCAACCGTTTCGATATCGAGAATGTCGTTCTTGGGGTTTGAAATCGTCTCGCCGAAGAAGGCCTTGGTGTTGGGGCGAACTGCCTTGCGCCATGACTCAGGATCATCAGGGTTTTCTACGAAAGTTACTTCAATTCCAAACTTTGGAAGGGTGTAATGAAAGAGGTTATAAGTTCCACCGTAGAGACTTGGAGAAGAAACAATGTGGTCCCCAGCTTCTGCCACATTCAAGACAGCGTAGGTCGTAGCAGCAGAACCAGATGCCACGAGTAGCGCTGCGACTCCTCCTTCAAGGGCAGCAATCCGTTGTTCGACCGCATCTTGAGTTGGGTTCATTAACCGGGTGTAGATATTGCCTAGCTCAGCCAAGCCAAAGAGATCAGCGGCGTGCTTGGTATCGCGGAAGACATAGGCAGTTGTCTGAAAGAGTGGAAGTGCGCGAGCGCCGGTGGATGGATCTGGAACTTGACCAGCATGGATCTGGCGAGTTTCGAAAGCTGCCTGCTCTGGTGAAAATGACATGAAGTACCTCCCGATAAATAAGGGGGTGCAGAAAATAGAGGGTTGCCCCAAATATCTCAGACCCACGCTTGCCAATTGCACTGTGCAATTGACCTGGTCTTCACCCGGAGCACCCCACCGTGGTGGAGGGTTGCCGTCCAGTAAGCCGGGGCTAAAACCTGGAACTCATGACCTAGCCAAATAGTAAACAGGAAGAGCGCAGATGACAAATTTCTACGCTGAAGGCAGGTTCTCTCGCCAGCCTGAGGTAATTGGCAAGCGGCGGTCTTTGCCAAATGCGCGACGGGAGATTTTGGGTCCAGGTGGATATTGCCGCCTCTTGTACTCGGCGCGGTCCACCATCTGAATCACTTTGGTCGCCAAACTGGCATCAAAGCCGGCATCGAGTAAACCTTGTAACCCACCATCATTTTCAATATAGATCGTGAGGAGTTGATCGAGCAGGTTGTAATCGGGAAGAGAGTCGCTATCTTTTTGATCGGGGCGCAGCTCGGCACTTGGCTCTTTATTGATCGAGTTAACAGGGATTGGCTCCTGCTCCCCTCGGGCCGCGGCGACCTTATTGCGCCAACGAGCAATCGCCCAGACCTCGGATTTAAGGAGGTCTTTGATTGGTGCATACCCGCCGACGGCATCTCCATAAAGGGTTGAGTATCCAACGGCTAATTCAGATTTGTTTCCAGTGGCAAGGACTAGGTGTCCCTCCTGGTTGGAGAGCCCCATCAAAGTTGTTCCACGAACGCGTGCCTGCACATTCTCTTCAGCCAAACCAGTAAGGCCCAAAGAATTGAGGAAGCTATTCACCATCGGCTGGATCTCAATAACGCGGAAGTTCAATCCAATCCGTTTTGCAGAATCCGCCGCATCGCTCAATGAATGCTCCGACGAGTACTGGCTCGGAAGCGCAACTCCGAAGACCTTTTTAGCTCCGATTGCATCTGCTGCGATCGCAGCGGTTACAGCAGAATCGATTCCCCCCGAGAGGCCAAGAATTACTGAAGGAAAGCCATTCTTTTTCACATAGTCGCGCAGCCCGACAACGAGGGCCTGCCAAATCTCCCCCTCGATCTCTAACCGCGCAGCCACCCCGTGATTGATCTTCAGGTAGCCACCAATCCGCGATTCGCTGATGATGCAATCCGGAGCACTAGTACCCGCCTTTGCATCGATGTCGATGACCATCAGTCCGTCATCGAACTGCGGCGCCCGCGCTATCAACTCTCCATTTGCAGCGACGGCGATGCTGTCCCCATCAAATACAAGATCGTCCTGCCCTCCGGTCATGTTGACGTAGAGAAGCGGCGCACCGATTTCACGCGCACGACGGCGTACTAACGCGGCACGTAGATCATCTTTATTTCTCTCAAAAGGACTGCCATTGGGTACCAGTACGAGGCCTACGTTGCGAGCGGCGAGATCAGCTACTGGCCCCTTCTCGCGCCAAATGTCTTCACAGATCGCGATACCAACATCGATGCCGTGAATGCGTACCACTAGCGATTTTTCTCCGGGTACAAAATTGCGAAACTCGTCGAAGACGCCATAGTTAGGAAGATGATGCTTGATGTAGCGGGCTACTACAGCCCCGCGATGGATCACGGCGACGGCATTCTGTGGCCGACGCGAATCGCTCTCCTCTAGGTACCCCACAACACTGACGAGGTCGCCATAATCTTCGAGCCGCTTAGCCAGGGCGGCCAGTGCTGCCTTTGAGGCGAGACGGAAGGTGGAGCGGTTGGCAAGGTCTTCAACGGGATAGCCCGTGAGGACCATCTCTGGCATAACGAGAACATGGGCGCCTGCGCTAGCTGCCTTGCCCGCGTATTCGAGAATCAAATCCGTGTTCTCTTCGAGGGCGCCAACGGTCGGATTGACCTGCGCCAGTCCTACACGCAACTGACCAATCACCTGTGGACTCATGGGGGAATCCTACCTGTGAGGGTGCAAAGGGCGACGGCTCGCTAGAATAAAGATAGCCGTGGACCAGATCTGGCCGCGAGCAGCTAAGGGGAAATCATGTCCAATGGCCACAGTCGCCGTGTCTCTATCTCTGACCTTGTCGCCAAGAAAACTCGCGGTGAAAAGTGGGCGATGATTACAAGTTACGAAGAGATCACCGCCTCGATCTTTGATAGCGCGGGAATCCCGGTTCTTCTGGTCGGTGATAGCGCAGGTAATAATTTTCTCGGCGAAGAGAACACCATTCCGGTCACACTGGATCAGATGATCATGCTCTCGCGCGCTGTGGTTCGGGGCTCAAAGAGCGCACTGATAGTTGCCGATCTTCCTTTTGGTAGTTACGAAGAGTCTCCTGAAATTGCACTACAGAGTGCGATCCGACTCTTCAAAGAGGCGCAGGTACATGCAGTAAAACTTGAAGGCGGAGGACGAGTTATCCCGCAGATCAAGAAGCTCATCGACTCAGGAATTCCGGTGATGGGTCATTTGGGTCTGACACCACAATCTGTGCATGCTCTCGGTGGGTTTAAAGTGCAAGGCCGTGGCGAGGGGGCGCAAAAGATCATCGACGATTCCTTGGCGTTGCAGGAAGCAGGGGTCTTTGCAATTGTGCTTGAGTTGATACCTGCAGAGTTAGCCAGTGAGATTTCGACTGCCCTTCGTATTCCGATAATCGGTATCGGCGCAGGCGCAGGTTGCGATGCGCAGGTGATTGTCTGGACTGATTTGATGGGATTAACTGAGAAGGCACCGAAATTTGCGCGGGCCTATCGCAATCTCCGCGCAGAGATAAGTGAAGGCGTGACCGAGTGGATGAATGATGTCGCTGCTGGAAAATTTCCCTCGGAGGCCGAGACCTTTCACTAGGCTCCTCTGATGGCGCGATTTACTGTCGATCTCTCTCCCCTGCGCACGAATAAAAATCTGCGCTTCCTCTTCATATCGGGAGTTGTGACGCGCTTCGGATCGGCTCTGACCTTGGTTGCCCTTCCCTTCCAGATCAAAGAGTTGACCAACTCATACATCGCTGTTGGAGCAATGGGCGCTGTAGAAATCGTTCCGTTAATCATCTGCGCCCTCTGGGGAGGAGTCCTCGCAGATTCCATTGATCGTAAGAAGATGGTCTGGAGATGTGAGGCAGGAGCGCTTCTCTTCTCCGCCCTGCTTCTCGGAAACTCTCTCCTTCACCACCCCAAACTCTTGCTTCTCTACATTGTCGCAGCGGGCTTTGCAGCAGTTGATGGGTTATCAGGTCCAAGTTTTAGCGCGATGATTCCGCGGTTGGTAAGCCACGAAGAACTTCCCTCCGCGATGGCGTTGATGTCCCTGCGCTGGCAATTTAGCGCGATTATCGGCCCCGCTCTTGCGGGAGTCATCATCGCCACAAGTGGAGTGCGAGCGGCTTATGGCATCGACATCCTCTCCTATGTAATTTCGGTCGCCTTTCTTCTCCGGGTTTCCGCAGTCCCGCCGCTGCAAGAGGCCACCACGAAATCCATCAAGGCAATGTTTGGAGGTTTGCAATATGCAGCCTCCCGAAAAGATCTATTAGGCACCTACATCGTCGATCTCATCGCCATGTTCTTCGCAATGCCCAACGCCCTCTTTCCCTTTTGGGCGGACCAAATCCACTCGCGCTGGGCCCTGGGATTTTTCTACTCTGCTGGAATTTTCGGTTCGATTCTCGTAACAGCCACGAGTGGATGGATGCGAAATTTCACCCGTCACGGATGGGCGATCGCAATTGCCGCCATTGGCTGGGGAGTATGCATCGCACTTGCGGGTACCACTAATCACCTCTGGGTGGTGCTCCTCTTCTTGGCAATGGCAGGAGCTTCTGACCAGGTAAGCGCCCTCTGCCGCAATACCCTCTGGAATCAGACCATTGATGACGAATATCGCGGGAGATTGGCAGGCTTGGAGTTACTTTCCTACTCTGTTGGCCCTCTGGGTGGTCAGTTACGCGCCGGTACGTTCGCAGCAATCAGTTCGCTGCGCACTTCAGTTATTTCTGGTGGGCTTTTATGCATCGGATTAGTGAGTTTTGCTACCGCAAAATTGCCGGAATTTCGTAACTTTGATTTGAAAACAAATCGGTATGCCATCGAGCAGAGAGAGAAGAGATCGGGACGTAAAGATGGAGAAGCGGATAGCTCTTAGCAAAAGTCGAAAAAAGCACAAAATATTAAAAAATTATTGTTGCGACACGCACTCGCTTTTATGTCCAAAATAATGGCTTATGACTCTTTTTACTGTCACGATTCTCCTTGAACAGGTTCGGTGACGGATCGAACCATTCTGATAGGAGATGTAAATGGCTGCAGCTAAGAAAACTGCTCCAAAGCGTCGCAAGAAGGCAGCTGCTAAGGCAGCTCCAGCTCCAAAGCGTCGTAAGAAGGCCGCTGCTAAGAAGGCAGCTCCAGCAAAGAAGGTGGCTGCAAAGCCACGTAAGAAAGCCGCTGCTAAGCCAGCTGCTAAGAAGGCTGCTGCAAAGCCACGTAAGAAGGCTGCTGCAAAGCCAGCTGCTAAGAAGGCCGCAGCTAAGCCTCGCAAGAAGGCCGCAGCTAAGAAGGTTGCTGCAAAGCCAGCTGCTAAGAAGGCTGCTGCAAAGCCACGTAAGAAGGCTGCTGCAAAGCCACGTAAGAAGGCTGCTGCAAAGAAGTAAATCCACATTGAAAAACCCCGCCACTATCAGTGGCGGGGTTTTTTATTTCCCTAGTTTTTTGCGGGTTACTCCCCGCAATTCTCTCCAAATTGCTCACGCATCTTGGCACTAACTCTCTCGAAGATTCGAGCGAGGTCTTCTTGATCCTTGGCAGTCAGATGATCGATAAAGCGAGTGCGGATACTCGAGACGTGATCTGGCGCCGCCTTCACGATCGCCTTCCACCCCTTCTCGGTCATGATTGCAAATTGGCCACGCTTATCAAGTGCGCAGGCCTCACGTCGGACCCATCCAGCCTTCTCCATCACTTTCATCCGATGTGAGAGGCGAGACTTAGAGATCATGGCACTTTCGGCGAGCTCACTCATTCGAATCGCACGATCGGGAGCTTCACTGAGATGAACCAGTATCTCGTAATCTGACATTGAAAGTTCGTGCGGGGCTAGATCGACCTCCATGGCATCCCAAAGCCGGCGTGAGGCGACGATATAAGAGCGCCAAGCCTTCAATTCCTTGGGTGAGAGCCACTTCGGCTCAATCTTTTTGGTGGTCATAAGCCAATCCTACTTTGATTTTGATTTACTTGAAAGTTGAATTACTTTCGACACGAGGGTCTAGTAGACCTCTATTAGGCTTAGCACATGACTTCAGAGAACTCACTTTCCAGCGGAATATTCCATGACCACTTCGATACCTCGATCTCACCGCGCGAAGATTTCTTCCGCTACGTCAACGGATCCTGGCTGAAAAACTTTGAGATTCCTGCTGATCGCTCTGGATACGGCTCTTTCACAATCTTGCGTGAGCAGAGCGAGCAGCACGTTCGCGAAATCATCGAGGAGCTCTCCAGATCTGCCTCCCCCGCCGGCAGCAATAACCAGAAAATCGGTGACCTCTTTCGCTCCTTTATGGACGAAGATCGGATCGAAGAGCTTGGCATTTCACCTATCGCAGCGGATGTAGCAAGTGCTCTTTCAATTTCCACCGCGCCCGAATTCCTAGAGACGATGGGAAGATTTGAAGCACGAGGACTTGGAGGACTCTTCTCGATCGGGGTAGAAGTAGATGCACACGACAGCACTCGTTATGTGATGTACATGTCGCAGGGCGGAATAAGCCTTCCCGATGAGGCTTACTACCGTGAAGAGCAATACGCACCAATTCGCGAGGCCTTCTTACTCCACGTAACTCGGCTTCTGACTCTTGCCGGAGTGGGAGATGCACAGGAGCACGCCCAGCGCGTCCTCGACCTCGAAACCAAAATCGCTGCCAATCACTTTGATCAGGTAAAAGCGCGCGACATGAGTTTGGTGCTTAACCCATACAACTTTGCCGGACTCAAAGAGTTGACCCCTGGATTTGATTGGCCCCTTTGGATGCGCGCAGCCCTGGTTCCCGATCATGTCATGGAGAACCTGATCGTCCAGGAGCCAACGCACTTTGCTGGAATTGCAAAACTCTTATCTGACTTCGATCCAGCGGCCTGGAGTTCGTGGCTTACCTGGCATCTCATCTCGGGAAGCTCCGCCTACCTCTCCAACGCTTTTGTAGAAGAGAACTTTGATTTCTACGGACGCACCCTGTCTGGGACTCCAGAGTTACGCGAGCGTTGGAAGCGCGGAGTTTCTCTTGTGGAGGGCGCGCTCGGCGAGGCTATCGGGCAAGAGTATGTAGCCCGTCACTTCCCGCCGACCGCTAAAGAGCGAATGGTAAAACTAGTCGAAAACTTGATCGCTGCCTATCGCGCCGATATCGCAGCGCTCTCGTGGATGAGCCCCGCTACCAAAGAGATGGCCCTCGACAAGCTCAATAAATTTACTCCGAAGATCGGCTACCCCAACAAGTGGCGCGACTATTCCAAACTCTCCATCGTCCCCGATGACCTCATCGCCAATTTGGAAGCCGTGACGAAGTTCGCTCAAGAGTTCAACTTCTCCAAGATTGGGACTCCTATCGACCGCGAGGAGTGGGGCATGACGCCTCAGACTGTGAATGCGTACTACCACCCGCTCTACAACGAGATCGTCTTTCCCGCCGCGATATTGCAACCTCCCTTCTTTGACCTACACGCGGATGATGCCGTCAATTACGGTGGAATTGGTGCCGTTATTGGTCATGAAATCGGACACGGCTTCGATGATCAAGGTTCCAAATTTGATGGCGATGGCAACCTGAATAACTGGTGGAGCGAAGAGGATCGCGAAAAATTTGAGATACTGACCAAGAAACTCATAGATCAGTACGAAGCCTTGCACCCTACGAGCGCACCTGATGTCCATGTCAACGGAGCCCTCACGATTGGCGAGAACATCGGAGACCTGGGTGGAGCCTGTGTTTCACTAGAGGCCTACCAAATTTCCTTAGAAGGGGCTTCTGCGCCCGTTATCGATAATCTGACAGGTGTGCAACGCTTCTTTATCGGTTATGCGCAGATTTGGAATGGAAAATTGCGCTCCGAAGAGGTCAAACGTCGCATTGCGACTGACCCGCACTCCCCCGAAGAGTTTCGCTGCAATCAAATCCTCAAGAATCTTCCGGCCTTCTACGAGGCCTTTGGGGTCATCGAAGGCGATCCGCTCTGGTTACCAGAATCTGAGCGCGTGCGAATCTGGTAACCGATCTCTCTACTTCTAGAAGTGCCAACTCCAGAAGTTCCAGAAGAGGCTTGGAGATAGAGGGGCCGGAAGAATGCCGCTTATGTTCGACTTATATGCTGTTACCTGCGGGTTTTGAAAGATCCCTAAGAAGAATGCATCCTTCGAAATGGCCTTCTCGATTTCGAGCCGCAACTTGGCAACACTCGCTGCGGGAAGCGTGGCAGATTGTAGAGCGGTGCACGCCTTCTCAATTGCGGGGTCATTAATTCCAGTGTAATTGGAGCCTCCAGTCGCTTGGAAGGTTCCGCAGATTTGTGCATCCTGTGGATTTGCAGTCTGGCTGAAGATGAAGAAGTGGGCGTCATATGCCGAGGAGGCTAACTTCCCACCCCAACCTGCGGTGGCGGGAGTATTGCCTGAGCCAGCGGTGGGATACCACTTTTTAACGAGCGCTAAAGCGGTCGCGGTATGTGCGGCTTGGGTTCCGACTGTGTACTCAGCCATGCCATTCACGCTCGCCACCTGGTCATACTGGGCGCTTCCCGGCAGATAAACCACCGATCCAAGAACCACCGTGTTGGGGTTGATGGGTTGGAATAGTTTGGCGACAATCTCGGCCCGAGGGTATGCGAGTAGGAATGCCTTACGCAGATCCGCTGCCTTCTGCCCACCGGACATTGCGAACGGCCCCGTGTATAACGCGCCACCCGTTCCTGCTACTCGCAACTCAATGTGTTCATAAGCATCAGAACTTGATGTGATAACCGTGATTGTGTTGATAGCCTTCAATTGGGCAACCGCATCAGCAGTTGGCTGGCCCTGATAAATATCGGCATCGCCATTTGCCAGTGCCTGCGCGGAAGGCGAGCCGTCGGCAATCCCTTGCTTGATTACCATGGTGGTAATCCCCGAAAGAGCTGGACCTGAGTTGTAAGTGGGGCTGGCCTGCAAAGTGATGGCATTGGTATCGACAGATTTTAGTGAGTAGGCGCCATTTCCGACGAGCAGAAGCGGGTTGGTCGCAGAGTCGACTGTTACCGCGTCATACCCCGTGCTGTACGCCGAGCCCATCGCCTTCAGCGCTGCAGTTTGCTTACCGATTACATCACTCAAGAATTTATCGTTTGCTGTTGCATTCTCCGCCGCAGACCCAAGAACACTTTTTCCCGCGGCCAACTCCTCGAGTACATGTACAGGCAGGCTGAGGTTGGGTCCGTTTAAAACATAATCTGGTATATTTGTGTCGTACTTGACCGTCATGCTCATTTTATCTGGGCTAATCGCTGGAATTCCGACGACGTGTTCGTCGTAGACGCTGCCGTATAAGCCGGAATTGAATGTAGGTGTCAACGCGACGTTGTTAGGATCGATCAAACCTGCTGACTTCGCATAGGAAGAACTGGTAATTACATGCGACAGAAGTAAGTCAACAGCAGTGATAGGTGCGCCATCCGACCATAGCCGTCCCGGATTGATCGTGTATGTAACTTCGAAGTCACCAGGCAAATTTCGGGATATTTTTATTGAACCCAGGGTCGTGTTTTGTACGAGATTGAGTTTGTCATCGTAGTGAAAGAGGGTCATTCCAGTGAGGTAAGCAACATCTCCGTTTATAACGATGTTATTTGCTGGAGTCACGCTATTCATCGATGTAAAGGTGTTGCTCTCAATGACGACGGCGGTACTGCGCACTGCAGGCGGTGTGACTACCTTGGCCGTTTTTCCAGATTGAACGACCACCAGACCAATAATCGCAATAACTACAACGGCAACCGTAGTAATCACTGAGCGCCTCTTTGAGCGAGTTTCCATCGTCAACCCCTTAATAGCTGAGATCAACTTTGTTAAAGCATCTGGTCCGTTGATTTCCTCAAGGGTATTGGGGGGTGCTTACAGAAGACTTAAGGTTCTCTTGCCTCTTTCGGGCAAGATTTAAGTCTCCAGCGCTCGACGAGACCGCCCTATCGTTACTTGGACGCTAGCCGAGCTTCGCGGCGCAACTTCTGTTCCGCTGGATCTGGAACCGGAACAGCACCAATGAGGCGCTGCGTGTAGGGATCCTTAGGATGCTTCAAGATCTGATCGCGATCGCCAACTTCTACCAGCTTGCCGTTCTGCATAACCGCGATGCGGTGAGCCAAGATATCGACTACCCCGAGGTCGTGGCTGATGAAGAGGCAGGCGAACTTAAGTTGACCCTGCAACTCCTGCAATAACTCTAGGAAGCGGGCTTGGACTGAGACATCGAGCGCAGATGTTGGTTCATCTGCAATCAGGATATCGGGAGTCAAAGCCAGTGCACGGGCAATTCCTACACGTTGACGCTGTCCACCAGAGAGCTCATGGGGATAACGGTTACGGTAGCTGCGCGGCAGTTCTACGCTGGCGAGCAGATCTTCTACGCGCTTATCCAACTCTTTGTCCTTCGCAATCTTCGCAAGGAAGAGCGGCTCGCCGATGCTCTCACCGATTGGCAGGCGTGGGTTGAGTGAGCTGGCTGGATCTTGAAAGACGATACCCGTGCTGCGGCGGATAGAGCGGAGATCCTTCTGGGATGCGCCACTGATGTCCTGCCCGACGACTTCTAGCTTTCCCGACTTAATCGGAAGTAGACCGATCGATGCTCGTCCCACAGTGGTCTTGCCTGAGCCCGATTCACCAACGAGCCCGACGATCTCGCCGGGGAAAATTTCGAGAGAAAAATCTTCTACGGCTACGAAGGCAGGGATACGACCACGCTTCGGATATTCGATCGTTACATTGGACAATTTCAAAACTGGTTGGGCAGTTGCCTGGCTTGGTTCCAAAACGCGCATTTTGGTGCTTCCAAGTTTTGGCACTGATGCGAGAAGTTGTTGCGTGTAGGGGTGTGTAGGGCGGTTAAAAATCTGGTCGGCGGTTCCGTGCTCTACGGTGTGACCACTCTGCATCACCATGATCTCATCCGCCATATCGGCCACGACGCCCATGTCGTGTGTGATGAGCAGAATTCCGGAGTTCAAGCGGGTACGTAGCCCACGCATCAGATCCAAAATTTCGGCCTGCACAGTTACATCGAGGGCTGTAGTTGGCTCATCAGCGATAAGGAGGGCAGGATCGCAGGCCAGCGCCTGAGCGATCATCGCGCGTTGACGCTGTCCACCAGAAAGTTGATGTGGGTACTTATCCACCGAACGCTCCGGATCGGGAATTTCCACCATCCGGATCAACTCGATGGCACGAGCCCGCGCCTCAGTTGGACCAATATCAAAGTGATTGCGCAAAGTTTCCATGATCTGGAAGCCGATTGTGTAGACCGGATTAAGTGCCGTCATCGGCTCCTGAAAGATGTAGGCGACCTCTTTGCCGCGATACCTCTGTAGTGTCTGAATCGGTGCGCCAAGAACCTCTTCGCCCTTCACCTTGATGCTGCCAGTGACGCGAGCATTTGAGGCTAACAAGCTCATGATGGCCATGGCTACCGTGGACTTACCAGAACCTGACTCACCCACAATTGCCAAGGTCTTACCTGCGTTTACCTCGAAATCGATATCGACTGCTGCGGGATACCAGACGCCATCCACCCAGAACTCAACAGAGAGATCCGAAACCTTAAGTACTGGTGAGGACATTTAACGAACCGCCTTAATTGAGTCTGCTGACAAGTGTGAAAGGATTGTTGAATGAATAACGTCGAAATCTATCGACCCCGCGCCAATCTGATCTTTGCCGGAATTGGCATTGTGCTCTGCGGACTCTTCATCTGGTCGAGTTTCTACCAAAGTGGCGCAAAGAGCGAAGCCACCAGCACTCTCGTAGCGCTCTTCGTTCTGGTAAGTATTTATATCTTTGTGATTCGCCCCAAGGTGACCTTTAGCGACGAGGGGGTAGTGATTACCAATCCGCTCGAAGAGATCACTATCGGTTGGGCTGACGTCACCGCGATGGATACTCGTTGGGCGCTCTCTCTCGAGACCAAAGAATTTACTGTGAGCGCCTGGGCCGCGACTGCCTCGGGTCGCCATCGGCGCAATATCCATCACTCCGAAATTAAGGGGCTTGACGTCGATCTTGGGGGCAGCATGAGAGTGGGCGACTCCCCTCACTCGGATAGTGGCGCTACTGCTTATCGCGCAAGAGTTCGCCTCAAGCGGTTTGAAAGTGCCGTAAACCAAAAATCCCTCACGACGAGTCGGCATCGCCAGTTGCTGCCTCTGATCCTCGCGCTGACAGCACTCGTGGCTGCGATTTTGGTTAATCTCGTAGGACATTAATCGCTCTACTTCTTAACCGCGGTCTGACGCTCAGCAGCTCTATCTTTTCGAGAGATACGTCGACGCTGGCGGGGATCAAAGGCATCGCGAAGTCCATCACCGATGAAGTTAACGGAGAGGGCGACAATGATGATGATCAACCCTGGGTACCAGAAAAGCCAAGGACGAGTTGTAAATGAGTCCTGATATTGACTAATCAAGAGTCCAAGTGAGACATCTGGAGGAACAACGCCAAAACCAAGGTAACTCAAGGCTGCTTCAAGGAGTATTGCACCGGACATCAACAAAGTAACGTTGACGATGATCACGCCAATGGCGTTTGGAAGAATGTGCTTGAAGATGATGCGACGATTACTTGCGCCTGCAACTCGCGCAGCATCAACGAATTCCCTCTCTCGAAGCGTCAGGAAGTCTCCACGTACAAGTCGGGAGAGTCCACCCCATGTCACCAGGCCAAGGAAGAGAGCCAGGAAGAGAACACCTTTGCTTCCGAAGTGATAGCCCAAGACCGAACCAAGGACAATTACAGGGATCGTGATAATGAAATCAACGAGACGCATCAAGGCCGCATCTCGCGTACCGCGATAGAACCCAGCGATAGCACCGACAACGATTCCGAGGAATCCCGCGACTAATCCAATAACAACCATCACTTCGATGGAGCGCTCTGCCCCGCGCATTACTAAGGAGAAGTAGTCACGACCCAGATCATCCTGACCGAAGGGGTGATCCCCCAAGCCAAAATGCTTACCCGGAATCAGGCTAAGAGTTGGGCAACCAGGAAGCTCGATGGAGCAACCTTCCGTGCGGAGAGTAGGTAGATCGGTGATCTTATACTTCCACCATCCGCCATAACCGACTCCAAAGACTTTAAATCCCAACGCGCTAAATACAAAGACGATCAGAGTGAAGAGGACGACCATTGAAATGAGCGCTCCCCGGTGTCGGAAGAAGCGCTTCATCACGATCTGTCCTTGGCTCAGGCCTTCGGTCTCTTTATTAAAGATATCGCTCTCGGGATCAACCTCAACCAATTTAGACCTACGCTTAAACAAAGATGCCATTATTTTTTACCTACCACTCTGATACGAGGATCTAGGGCCGAATAGAGAAGGTCCGCCGCTAGGTTCGCGAGGATTACAAGCGAAGCGGTGAAGAGGAAGACTCCCATTAACAGATTCAAATCCTGATTGTGCACCGCTTGATTAAAGAGAGTTCCCATACCGTGCCAAGCAAAGACATTCTCCGTGATGATCGCCCCACTCATAATCGAAGCAAAATCCACGACGAGAATTGTCGTAATAGGGATCAATGTGTTTCGGAACGCGTGGCGCATGATCACCGTACGCTCCGACAACCCTTTGGCGCGAGCTGTGCGAATGTAATCCTGATTCATAACCTCTAGCATCGTGCCGCGTGAGTAGCGCACGTAACCAGCCATTGTTATCAGAATCAGTGCGATAGTTGGTAGAACCAAGTGCACAACAGTGTCTAGAGAGGAGAACCAAAAGTTTCCGCTAGGTAGCAGGCTATTTGCCTCACTGATTGTTGGAATTGGTCGCTGATGGATTGCATCAGTATTGATGTAAGGAACCCAGGTCTTCATAAGCTTGTCGATAATGAAGAGAATTCCAACGAAGATCGAAGTAATAATGCTGGTACGAATCACGGGCCGACGATCGATCTTCGTAAAGTAGTAAGGCACCCCAGTGGCGATAGCCACCGTGATCAGCGCCATTATGAGGATTGTGAGGAGATTTGCGTAGCGCTTGAGGAAGTATTCGACAGGAAAATAAAGGACAAGCCCGATCACGACGACCGTCACAGATGAGCGCAGGGCCGCTTTATTGCCTATACCTGTTGAAAGGTAAGTGACCGCCACGGCAAAGCCCAGACCCAAAATAAACATCATGATCGGTCCAAGACCTGGGTGAGTAAACCACTTACTGAGGCTTAGATAGGTTAGGAAGAGGGCTGTTGCCGCCGTCGCAAATCCAAATATTGAGAAGACTCTCTTGCGGCTACCACTGATTACTGCAGCCCAGAAGAAACCAGATACTGCTGACGCCGAGAGAATCCAAAGAGGTGCGATTTTTCCGTTAAGCAAGAAGTTGTTGAAACTGATCGCCAAGTATTCCTTGAGAAGCACTGCGACCCAGAAAATTGGTAGTGAGTACATTAAGAAAGCAAAGAAGGTCATCGCGTAGTCAAAGCGACTGTACTGGCGAAGCGCCGAGACGATTCCGATGCCGAGACCAAAAATTACGGCGAGGATAAATGACAGGAGAATGAGGCGAATGGTGATCGGAATGGCATTTGAGATCGCTGTGCTGACTGGGCTGTGATCGCGAGTAAGACCAAGGTCTATGTGTCCGGTGAATACTTTTCCGATCCCCTTAAGCCATATGAAGTAGCGGGCTGGAGGCGGAACGTTAAGGTGAAGTTCACGAATTAGCGCGATCAACTTCTGATGTACCTGCGGGTTAGTGCTAGATCGCAGGCCCTCGGTTGGATCGCCCGCATAAGCAGCCGCGTTATAGATCAGAAAACTTGATCCAAAGAGAATTACAAACATCGCCGCGATACGTCGGCTGATATAGGCGATCATGAAACCCTCTGTTCTACGTTGAAATCAAAAGAGATTTACAGGTAATTAAATCCTTAATTTTAAAAGAAGTGGTGCTGGAGGTTATCCAGCACCACTTCTCAATCCCCTATCGGGGGTTACTACCGTGTGAGCACATCATTCATGCGCTCATTTTTCTAAGAAGTGGCTAGAAGCCCTTGCTTAGAAGTGCCAGGTCCAGAAGTTCCAGAAGAGGCTTGGTGATAGAGGTGCAGGTACAACGTTCTGCAGCGCAGAGTTGTATGCAGTTACCTCTGGGTTCTGGAAGATACCCAAGAAGAATGCATCCTTAGCAACAGCCTGCTCAATCAGGATACGGTAACGATTGATCGTTGCCTGAGGGAGTGAAGTCTTCTGCAAAGCATCGCAGTACTTGTTGATATCTGGATCGTTGATACCGGTGTAGTTAGATCCGCCACCAGCCTGGAAGATTCCGCATGCTTGAGCATCCTGTGGGTTTGCAGTCTGATCGAAGATGAAGAAGTGAGCGTCGTACTGAGTCGCGGTCAACTTTCCACCCCAACCAGCTGTCGCTGGTGCTGTGACCTTGAAGCCAGCCTGTGCCTCGGCTGCGATGATCAAAGCAGCCTCAGAGGTACGACGGGTATTTCCTGGTGAGCCCCAAAGGAGGTTGATGGAGATTGGAGTATTACCGTTACCTGCTGTTGGGTACCACTTCTTAACCAGACGAAGTGCCTGTGCAGTGCGGTCAGCTTGTGAACCACGGTTGAATGCTGCCATTCCATTAACGCTTGCAGAGTGGTCGTACTCAGGGTTACCTGGAAGGTTGATAACTGAGCTGAGAACTACAGCGTTTGGATTGATTGGCGCAATTAACTTAGAGACGATATCTGCGCGTGGATATGCAAGCAAGAATGCCTTGCGAAGATCAGCAGCCTTCTGTCCACCTGACCATGCGAATGGACCGGTGTAAGTGTCAGATCCGCTTGATGCAACGCGAAGCTCAATATGCTCGAAAGCGAGTGAGCTTGAAGTTACAACCTTTGCAGTCTGGATTGCCTTGAGCTGTGCAACAGCATCAGCTGTTGGTTGGCCCTGGTAGACGTCAGCATCGCCATTAGCGAGTGCCTGTGCTGATGGAGAACCATCTGCAATGCCCTGCTTGATGACGAGTGTTGTGATACCGGAAAGTGCTGGACCAGAGTTGTACGTTGGGCTTGCGACCAGTGTGATCTGGTTGCTATCGATTGACTTAACCTTGTAAGCACCGTTGTTGACGAGCAACAAAGGATTGGTTGAGCTATCAACGGTGGTGAAGTTGTAACTATTGCTCCAGATCTTTCCGAGAGCAAGGAGATCCTTGGTGTTCTTGGAAGTGACGTCAGAGATGAACTTGGCATTTGCCGCTGTTCCATCTGCAACTGATCCAAGACTGGTCTTTCCAGCAGCCAACTCCACAAGTGTGTGAGCAGGCATTGGCTCGAGAGCTGGGCCATTGAGGAGGTAATCAGGAATCTGTGAGTCATACTTGAAGGTAATGCTCATTCCATTGTCGCTGATTGTTGGAATTCCAGCAATGTGTGAATCGTAAACGCCACCATAGTTGACGGAGTTGAATGCGCTACCGGCTGAACTTGATGGATCGCCGAGACCTGCTGCCTTTGAATAATCAGAGCTTGTGGTGACGTGCCACAAGAGGAGATCTGCGGCAGTGATTGGTACTCCATCAGACCAGACGCGTCCTGGAGCGATTGTGTAGGTAACTTCAAAATCAGATGCGGTGTTCTTGGTGATCTTCCAAGTCGCCAGCTTTGGATTTGGAACGATGTTCAACTTATCGTCGTAGTAGAACATTGGGAAGCCAGTGAGGTACTGGACGTCGCCGTTGATAACGATGTTCGTATCAGGGGTGATGTTGTTGTACGAGGTAAAGGTATTACTCTCGATTGCGACGACGGTGCTACGGGTATCAGCATGTGCTGGTACGGCAACAAAGCCGATGAGCGCGACTGACGCTGCGGAGACCGCGGCGACAATTGAGCGCGTCTTCAGGCGTGCTTTCATGTTTTCTCCTTAATAGGTGAGCAATCCAAATTCGTCTAGCGTTCACTAAGACTTCATCGGAGAGCACGAGGGGTACCAAGTGGGGGTTATCTTGCCCTATTTGTCCAATTATTTTCAATAGACTTGGGATGTGAGCCATAACAATCCGCTGAGAGAAACTTTCTCTTTCGCCGAAAAGACGCAACTCGACGGAAAAATGGGGCGAACTGGAACTATCTCCATCCCACACGGCCAGATTCAGACCCCCGCCTTCATCCCGGTGGGGACAAAAGCTACCGTCAAAGGGGTGCTGCCGGAGTCCATTTCTGCCCTTGGCGGTCAGGCCGTTCTAGCCAATGCCTACCACCTGTACCTACAGCCCGGCCCAGAGATCGTGGACGAGGCGGGCGGTCTGGGAGCCTTTATGAATTGGCCCGGCCCTACTTTCACCGATAGCGGGGGGTTTCAAGTCCTCTCGCTCGGGGTTGGTTTCAAGAAGGTTATTGCCATGGATACCGAGACCTTCCGCTCTGATGAGGTCATTGCCGAAAATAAGGAGCGCTTGGCTCACGTCGATGATGACGGGGTGACCTTTAAATCTCACCTCGATGGCTCGATGCATCGCTTCACCCCTGAAGTCTCCATGCAGGTGCAGCACCAGCTCGGGGCT